>JBEKCP010000108.1:0-14334 GCA_050014815.1 Thermoguttaceae bacterium
ACACTGGAACAAAGTCGTTGCGCGAAAGGCCCTTCTGGATTCGCAGGCGACGAAGCGAAGCTCCAAACGTCTGCTCTTCGGCGAGGAGTTTCTTCTTCTGCTTTCGCCGAAACTCGGGGTCGGTCTCGTAGAGAATGGCATCTGAAGCAGCTTCGTAGTCGCCTAGTTGAACCGTGTGGCCATAGTCGGTCAGGCTCAGCCGGCCGAAGTCAGGTTGAACACCCGTGCCGGACGGCGGGAACATCGAGAACGGCACGGCGATTGTCTTCATGTTGCCACGGGTCAAGGCGAGGGTCCGGCTCTGGGGGTCGGCTACGCCTGCAATGAATAAGTTGGCGGCTTCGCCCTGCGGGGCCGACAGAACATCGAGCAGTTCTTCCAAAGGGAGGAGCCTCGAGTCCGGCGCAACACCGGCCAGACGCCGGAAGCAACTGTTCAGACCTGGAATGCTGTTCGGGCGAGGCGGCTCAAGCGTGACCAGGCCGGAGATCGGCCCTCGGCGGTAACGGCACTGCTGGGCGCTCCGAAGCAGATCGTCCGTGGCCTCTTGCTTCGTCGAAATCCAGAAGGATCGAGGAGAAGCTCGCCGCATCGACCGGGCGATCTCCTCCCGGCCCTGGCAAAGCACGGCACCACGGACCCGGAGACCCCGAAACCGGCCTTCGTCGAGATCCAGTACCACCAGTCGCTTCGGCCTCTTGGTCACATTACCCATCGTCATCCCCTTCCATCCTTCGGTACCCAGCGGGCTCGGCAATTCGAGCGAGAAAGCCATGTTGCCACAACTCCCGCCGACACTCAATTATGTCCCATAATACACAAATCGGCAAGGGGACACTTGCGAGCCGGCTTTTTCCTCGTGAATGAGTCGGCAATTGTTGACGATCGATGGAAGCGGACCTGTATGGGCAAGGGGCAATTTCACCCCCGCGGCCCGATCCGCTCCTTGCCCACCCACGCCCGCAGGACCTCGGGCACCACGATCGAGCCGTCGGCCTGCTGGCAGTTCTCCATCACGGCGATCAGGGCCCGGCTGATCGCCACGGCCGTGCCGTTGAGCGTATGGACGAACCGGGTGCCCTTCTCGCCTTTGACTTTGTAGCGAATGTTCAGTCGCCGGGCCTGGTAATCGGTGCAGTTGGAGGTGCTGGTGACTTCGCCGAAGTCGCCGCGGCCGGGCATCCAGGCCTCCAGGTCGAACTTGCGGTAGGCGGGCCCGCCCAGATCGCCCGTGGCCGTGTCCACTACGCGGTACGGCACGCCCAGCCCGTCGAAAATCCGGCACTGGAGGTCGCGGAGATAGTCGAGCATGTCGTCGCTCTCGCCCGGCAGGGTGTAGGCGAACATCTCGACCTTGGTGAACTGGTGGACGCGGAAGAGCCCGCGGGCGGCCCGGCCGTGGGCGCCCGCCTCGGTGCGGAAGCAATGGCTGATGCCGCAGAACTTGATCGGCAGTTCCTCGGCGTCGATGGTCTGGCCCGCCATGAGTCCGCCGAGGGTGATCTCGGCGGTGGCCACCAGGCTCAGGTCGGTGCCTTCGATGCTGTAGATTTGCGTTTCCGGGCCGCGGGGAATGAACCCGACGCCTTCGAGCACGTCGTTTCGGGCGAGGTCGGGCGTCGTGGTCGGCGTGAAACCCTCTTTGAGGAGGATCTCCAGGGCATAGCGTTGCAGGGCCAGTTCCAGGAGGACCGCCTCGTTCTTGAGGAAGAAGAACCCGTGCCCCGCCACGCGGGCGCCCCCCTCGAAATCCACCAGCCCCAGTTTCTCGGCGAGCTCGACGTGATCCCGCGGCGGAAAGTCGAACTTGGGCAGGGGCGTTTTGCCGCGGAAGAGCTCGAGGTTGGCCTTGTCGTCCACGCCGACCGGGGCGGCCGAGTGCGACAGGTTGGGGATCATGCGGTGGATGGCGTCCGCCTCGGCGGCGATGGAATCGACCTTCTGCTGGACCTCGGCCGTCTGCTCGCGGAGGCGGCGTCCTTCTTCCTTGCGGGCCTCGCGCTCGGCGGCGTCCTTCGCCTTGCCGATCGACTTGGAGACCTCGTTGGCCTGCCGGTTGAGCTGTTCGAGCCGGCCCTGGAGCGTCTTCCGCTCCTCTTCGAGCGCGACGAAGCGGTCGATGTCGGCATCGGCGTTCCGGTTGCGGCAGTTTTGTTTGACCTGCGGGGCGTTTTCGAGAATGTATTTGCGGTCGAGCATGGGGGCGGGTCGAGGTACGAGTCCTATTACGAGTTGGCAACCTTCCGCAACAGAGCCCAATTATAGGCTCTTGCCGGCATGGCAAGCAATCCGGGGCGTGGCCTATGGGGGGGGTGGATATTGAACGCCCGCGAAGAACATAACCGCCCCGCTCCCCAACGTGACGTTTCCGGCGTAGAATTCGAGCAAGCTGTCGCAGCTTTGTCGTTCGCGCTACCAGCACTCCGAGGCTCGCTATGCCGACCATCGACGAATACCTTTCGACCCACGCGGCCCGATTCGAGGAGGACTTGTGCGAGCTGCTCCGCATCCCGAGCGTGAGCGCGGATCCGGCCCGGCGGCCGGACATGGAGCGGGCCGCCCGGTGGATCGCCGATCATTTCAGGGCCATCGGGCTCAGCGCCGAAATCCTGCCCGGCGCCCATCCGCCGTTGGTCTATGCCGAATCGCCGCCGGTGGCCGGGGCCCCGACCGTACTGGTCTACGGCCACTACGACGTGCAGCCGCCGGACCCGCTGGAATTGTGGACCAGTCCGCCCTTCGAGCCGGCCCGCCGGGGCGGCAACCTCTATGCCCGCGGCGCCACCGACGACAAGGGCCAGGTACTCACCCACATCAAGAGCGCCCAGGCGTGGCTTGCGACCGCCGGCCGGCTGCCGGTGCGGTTGAAGTACATCATTGAAGGCGAGGAAGAGGTCGGCAGCCACGTCCTGGAGCAGTTCCTGGTCGAGCACCCCGAGCGGCTCGCTTGCGACGTGATCGTCATCAGCGACGGGGCCAAATTCAGCCGCGACATCCCGGCCATCGAATACGGACTCCGCGGCATCGCCTATTACGAGCTGCGGGTGGCCGGGCCCAACCGGGACCTGCACTCGGGCACGTTCGGCGGCTCGATCACCAATCCGGCCAATGCACTGTGCCGGATCATGGCGGCCATGGTCGATGGTCGCGGGAAAGTCCAGATCCCGGGGTTCTACGACGACGTGGCGCCGCTGGGAGACCGGGAGCGGAAGGAACTGGCGGCGTTGCCGTTCGACGAGGCCGCCTATTTCGCCGACCTCGGCGTCTCGCGCGGTTTCGGCGAGGAAGGCTATACGACGCTGGAGCGCCGCTGGGCCCGTCCGACCTGTGACATTTCCGGGCTGACCAGCGGTTATCAGGGGGAGGGGGCCAAAACAGTCCTGCCCGCGAAAGCCTCCGCAAAGTTCAGTTTCCGGCTGGTGCCCCATCAAGACCCCCAGCGGATCACCGCGGCGTTAAAGCGTTGGCTGCCGGGCGTGACGCCGCCGGGCGTGACTGCGGAGCTGATCGACCACCATGGCTCGCCGGGCGTGCTGGTGCCGCTGGACAGTCCGTACGTGGCGGCAGCGACCCGGGCGCTGGAGGCCGCCTTCGGCCGAGAGCCCGCTTACACCCGCGCCGGCGGCTCGATCCCCATCGTGACCGCCTTCCATCAGGCGCTCAAGGCCGACACGCTCCTGTTGGGCTGGGGCCAGGACGACGACAACACCCACAGCCCCAACGAGAAGTTCTGCCTGGCCGATTTCCACCGTGGGATCAAGGCCAGCGCCAGGTTGTGGGAGGAGTTGGGCCGGATCGAGAAGCGGGGTGATCGCTGACCGAAAATTCAGACACAGGCGTTTGGGAGACCCGTGAAATGCCACGCAAACCGATATGCCTGAGCATCTTGGTTGCCGCGTTGGTCCTGTTGACCGGCGGCGGGTTAATCGTGTGGAGTTGGGGGTACGAAGCGCACCCGGGCATATACGACGAGACACGAAAATCGACTTGCCCCGAACGCGACATTCGTGTAATGTGGAAGACGCGACGGCTACACGGAAATATGAAGGGCGTGGGCGATTCAGCCGCTCGCGGGTCGACCGACGCTGCCATCAACGCTGCGTCGCGGGTATTCAACACGGTGGAACTGGTGGGACTGACGCGGGGTGAAGTTATCGCAACGCTCGGCGATCCAAAAACATCCAGTGACAGCATCTACAATTTCCCGTTTTGGCCTGCTCCGAAAGCCGCGATGGTCTACCGTTTTGATTCGGGGGACTACGGCTGGCAGTTTAATCTCATGCTCGACGCGCAAGGGAAGGTCTGTCGGGTCGAGCGGCGATGGATTCACTAATGTGAGGGTACTGACGGCATTTCGGAGGCGGTGCGATGACCATGCTCATTGAAGATCCCCGGCTGGAAGAAGAGATCAAGGAGCAGCGCAGAGCATGGGGCGCGGACCACCACGATGAAGTCTGGGAAGGAGTGTATTTCATGGCGCCGTTGCCGAACGACGAGCACCAGCGACTGGTTTCCCGGCTCACGTTCATTCTGGAGTTCACGGTCGGCCTCCCCGGGCTGGGTGAAGTCCGCCCCGGCGTGAACCTCGCCGGGCCCGGCGAAGACTGGCTGCACGACTACCGCGCGCCGGACGTGGTTGTCTTCCTCTGCGGCACGGCCGCCGAGAACCGGGACACGCACTGGACGGGCGCCGCCGACTTCGTCGTCGAGATCACCAACCCCGGCGATCGCACTTATGAGAAGATTCCATTCTATTCGCGACTGGGCGTGCGCGAGCTCTTGGTCGTAAACCGCCAGTCCTGGACGATCGAGATCTACCGGCGGAAGGAAGGCTCCCTGGAGAAGGTCGGCGAGTCCCGGCCGGACCGGAGCGGTGTTCTGACGAGCGAAGTCGTGCCCCTCGCCTTCCGGCTGCTTCCCGGCGATCCGCGTCCGAAGATCGAGGTTGCCCATGGCGGGACCTCCCAGCGATGGGTGATCTGAAGTCCCCATGACCGGCATTCTCGACATACCGGAGGTCGTGGCCCTGGACGCGAGGCGGTCGCTGTTGCGGATCCCGCCGGAGACCGACGTCCCGCTGACCGCCCGCGTCCGCCAAATCATCGATACGGCCGACTTCCGCCGCCTGGCGAGGATCACCCAATTGGGCCTGGTGGCGCTGGTTTATCCGGCGGCCATCCATACGCGTTTCGAGCACAGCCTGGGCGTGTTCCGGCTGGCGCTACTCTACTTGAAGCGGCTTGCCCACGACGAGCGGTTCGCCGCGGCCGTCGCTCCGGAGCAGGCCGAAGTGTTCCTGGCCGCCGCGCTCTTGCACGACCTGGGGCACTGGCCGTTTTGCCACCCGATCGAGGACATCTGCCTGCCGGGCGTGCCGAGCCACGAGTTGTTCGCCAACAGTTTCCTGCTGGAAGGCGAGATCGGCGACGTGCTGCGGCACGACTGGGGCATCCAGCCCCGGGAGGTCGTCGCCCTCCTGAGCGAAAAGCCCCGGGATGCCGCCTCCCGCGTGCTCACCAGCATGCTGTCCGGCCCCATGGACATCGACAAGATGGACTACCTGTTCCGCGACAGCCTGCACGCCGGGGTCCCTTACGGCCGCCACTTCGATCAGCAGCGGCTCCTGGGCAGCCTGTGCCTCAACCGCGCGGGCGACGGGCTGTCGATCACCGACAAGGGCCGCACCGCCGCCGAGCTGATGGTCTTCGCCCGCTACGTCATGTTCAGCGAGGTCTACTGGCACCACGGGGTTCGGGCGGCCACGGCGATGCTCCAGCGGGCCTTCTACCTGCTCGTCGGCGCGGTGGAGTTGGACCCGCTGTTCCGCATGTCCGAGGGCGACTTCACCGGCGAGTTGCAGCGGGTGGCGGGCTCCGGCCCCGCCGGCGACTTGCTCCACGGGCTGTTCGGGCCCACGCGGCACCTGTACAAGCGTCTGGCCGAGTACAGCATCCTCGACGGCGGGGATCTCTATCAGCGGTTGGCGCGTCGGCCCTACCCGTGGCTGGTGGCCTGCGCCGAGCAGTTTGCGGGCTTGGCGAGCACGGCGCTGGGGCGGATCGTGGCGCCCCACGAGATCCTTTTCGACGCCCCGCCCGTCTTGCGCGAGGTCCAGATCCAGATCGACGTCCACTACCCCAAGCAGGGGCGATGGCGGCCGTTGGGCGAGGTCTCGCCGGTGGTCCGAACGCTCGCCACCGAGCAATTTGACGACTACGTGAAGCGGGTGCGGATCTTTGCCCATCCCCGAATAGTCTCCGATCTGCGCGGATTGCCTAATCTTCCTGAATTAGTGGCCGAGGCCGTGGGGAAGACGCAGTGACAGGAAAGGGATTTAGGGATTTGGGGATTGCGGAAAGCCCCGCGACTGCATCGCGGGGTTCTTCGCTTGCGGTTTCGCCCGGCGGCCCCGATACTATCGCGCCGCTTTTCGCCCGGGACGGCTTGCTTCCGGCCAGCGAAAGGGGTAATCTAGAGGGTTTAACCCGTGCGCGTGGAGTAGCGATGCGCTTCCGAAGGCGAAACGTCGCATTTCAGCGCGCGTAGACCATAATTGGGCGCTCGCACGAGAAGGCCCACCCCCGGCCATTTCCAAAATCCGGGTTCACGGTGCGCCAAGGATGACGCTATGATAGCCATGGGGCCGGATCATCATCGGGTTGTCGTTACGGGGATCGGGCTGACCGCGCCGAACGGGAATTCCCTGCCCGAGTTCCGGGAGAGTCTCCTGGCGGGCCGCAGCGGGGTCACGAAATACGAAACCCGCTACTTTGGCCCCACCCTGGCAGGGGTATGCTCCTTCGACGAACTCCGCTACCAACGCCGCAAGGACCTCCGGCGAGGCACCCGGGCAGGCAGTATCGGCATCTACTGTGCCCGCGAGGCCGTGGCCGACGCCGGCCTGGACTGGCCCAACGTCGACCGCTCCATGGTGGGCATCTACATCGGCGTGACCGAGCACGGCAACGTCGAGACCGAAAACGAAATCTTCCTCCTGAAAGGCTACGACTACGACGTCCAGTACTGGTCGCACCACCACAATCCGCGGACGGTGGCCAACAACCCGGCGGGCGAGATTTCGTTGAACATGCGAATCACCGGTCCGCACTACACCCTCGGTGCCGCCTGCGCCGCCGGGAACGCCGGGATCATCCAGGGGGTGCAGATGCTGCGGCTGGGGGAGTGCAACATCGCCCTGGCCGGCGGGGTGTCGGAGAGCATTCATACCTTCGGGATCTTCGCCAGCTTCCACAGCCAGGGCGCGCTGGCCCGGCACGACGATCCGGCGAGGGCCTCCCGCCCCTTCGACGCCGACCGCAACGGCATCGTCGTCGCCGAGGGCGGCTGCATCTACGTGCTGGAGCGGCTGGCCGACGCCTTGGCCCGGGGCGCCAGGATCTACGGCGAAGTGGTCGGATACGCCATGAACAGCGACGCGACCGATTTCGTCCTGCCCGACCCCCAGCGGCAGGCGGAGTGCATCCGCCTGGCCCTTCACCGGGCACGGCTGGATCCGTCGGACATCGACATCGTGAGCACGCACGCCACCGGCACCACCAGCGGCGACGTCCAGGAGGTCGAGGCCCTGCGGCGGGCCTTCAACGGCGGCGGCCGTACGGCGTTCAACAACACCAAGAGCTTCATCGGGCACGCGATGGGGGCGGCCGGGGCCCTGGAACTGGCCGGCAATCTGCCCGCCTTCCACGACCGGGCCTGCCACGCTACGATCAACCTGGACCGCGTTGCCCCCGACTGCCAGCTCCCCGGCCTGGTGGCCAACCAGCCCCGCGAGCTGCCGCGAGTCCAGACCATCCTGAACAATTCCTTCGGAATGCTGGGCATCAACTCCGTCGTCATCATCAAGAAGGTAGCAGCATGACGGCTGCCGAAATCAAAATAGCCGTTCTGGACATCCTTGCCGACATCGCCCCGGACGACGATCTGAGCCGGCTGGTGGACGATGTCCCGCTCCGGGAGCAACTGTCGTTGGACAGCATGGACTTCCTGGATATCGTGATGGAACTGCGGAAGCGGTATCGCATCCAGATTCCCGAGCAGGACTACCCGGAGCTTGCCAGCATGGGCAGCACGGTGAGGTACCTCGAGCCGCGCATGCAGGGCATTGCCGCCCGCTAACCCGCCCCTGATGTACGACGCGATCATCCTCGGTGCCGGCATGTCCGGCCTGGCGGCCGGCATTCGCCTGGCCTACTACCAGCGGCGGGTTGCGATTCTGGAGCGCCACGGCACGGTGGGCGGGCTCAACTCGTTCTACCAGCGGCGAGGGCGGATCCACGACGTCGGGCTGCACGCCGTGACCAACTATGCCTCGGCGGACGCCCGCCTCGGGCCCCTGGCCCGCGCCCTGCGCCAGTTGCGGATCGCCCGCGGCGACCTCGACCTAGCGCCCCAGCTCGGCTCGGCGATCGCCTTCCCGGGCGTGACGCTGCAATTCTCCAACGACCTCGGGCTCTTGGAGTCGGAGATTGCCCGGCATTTCCGGCGGGAGCAAGACAACTTCCGCCGCCTGGTGGCGTCCCTGGCCCCCTACGATCAGTTCGGCCAGGCCCAGACACTCCGCTCCGCCCGGCAGGCGGTCGGCAGCCTGATCGGCGATCCGCTCCTGGTCGAAATGCTGATGTGTCCCGTGCTGTTCTACGGCGGCGCGCGGGAGCACGACATGGACTTCGGCCAGTTCAGCATCCTCTTCCGCTCGGTGTTCCTGGAGGGATTGGGCCGGCCGTTTGCGGGCATCCGGCAGATCCTCGACCGGCTGACGGGCAAGTTCCTCGAGCTTGGCGGCGAGCTTCGGCTCCGAAGCCCCGCCGCGAGGATCATCGCCAACGCCGGCCGGGTCGAGGGCGTTGTGCTGGAGGATGGCACGGAACTACCGGCGCGGAGCGTGATCTCGTCGGCCGGCTGGCCCGAAACGCTCCGGCTGTGCGATAGAATCTCCCCTCTCCCTCCGGGAGAGGGGCAGGGGGTGAGGGGGCTTTCCAGCGGCAAATGTGGAAGTCATTCTGCGGCCGACTTCGCGCCGCCCAGGCCGCCGGGCGGCCAGCCGCCTGCCGGCGGCCAATCGATCGTCGAGTCGATCTCTGTCCTGAACGCGCAGCCTCGATCGCTCGGCTGCGACCGTACGATCGTGTTCTACAACGACTCGGAGAAGTTCCACTATCGCGAACCCCGCGAGCCGGTCGACCTCCGGAGCGGGATCGTCTGCTCGCCGAACAACTTCGCTTATCCCCAATCCCTGCCCGAGGGCATCCTCCGCGTGTCGGCCCTGGCAAGCTACGACCGCTGGGCCGAAATGGACCGGGACACTTACGCCCGGCAGAAGCGGGAGTGGTACGACCGCCTGGTCGAGGCCGCCGCAAGGTTCGTCCCCGATTTCCGTGGGGCGGTCGTCGATGCCGACCTGTTCACCCCGGTCACCATCCGGCGGTTCACCGGTCATGATCGCGGGGCCATCTACGGCGCGGTCGAAAAACGCTGCGACGGCACCACGCACCTGGCGAACCTCTATCTCGCGGGCAACGACCAGGGGCTCGTGGGCATCGTCGGCGCCATGCTCAGCGGGATCGGCATCGTCAACCGGTACCTGCTGAAATCGGGTCCTGTTGCTTCCGCAACGGAAACTCAGTAGGTCGGCCGCTTGCCGTCGGGGGTCTTGCCGTCCTTGGCGTCCTTGGCGTCCTTGCCTTCCTCTTTGTCTTTTTCCTTGAGCTTGACGACGAACTCGTCCGCGCCCTTCTGGGTCTTGAACCCGCTCTTGATCACCTTGACCACCAACGTAACCGGCCGCTTCAGCGAGGGATCGGCTTTCCTCTCATCCTCCCACTCGTCCCGCTTCTTCTTGTTGTCGTCGTTGACCCGCTTCTTCTCGTCGGCGAGTGACGAGCTGTTAATGACTTTGTACTCATCGCCGATCTGAACGACTGTGAAGCTTTGCGTCTTGCTGCTGGACGTCTTCGAGGGGTGGGGCTTGCTGCTCGTTTGCCCCCGTGCCTGCTGTGCGACCCCCAAGAGTCCCAGCCCCACCACGACCGCCACGAACCCCGACACGGCAAGAGACCTCTTCATAAGAAACACCTCAAGATACGACAAAGACAACCGTTTGCCCACTGGCTCGTTTTCCCACTAACCCGGGCGAACCCAGCCAGGGTCCATTCTACTGCTGTGGCCCGGGGGACGCAAGCACATCGTCGCCGGTAAATCTTGCGCAATCTGCCGGGTCTGTCTGACCGGTACAACCGGACCTCCCCACAGAGAAGTGGTGCCGCCAGGGCTGGTTGTGTTGTAACGGATGTAACGATTGTGCCGACAGTAGGGAAAGTAACGCATGGGCGGATTTTACGGAGGGACGATGGCCATGACACAACACGTTCATGCCCGATTGTGGGGCGCCGTGGGGCTCGGGATGTTGCTCCTGGCGGGCAGCGGAGGGTGTGCCCTGGTGCAGGAGTTCTGCGCGGAACTCAAGTGTACCCGCTCGAACGCGGATCCCTGCACGTCTTGCTGTTATTGCGGCTGCTGCAAGTGCTGTGCGGAGTCCAGCGGCGGGGAGTGCGGGTGCGGGTGCGGCCCGTCCGGGGGCGAGCCGCGGGGAGCCCGGAGCAACGCGGAAGGCCGCACCGCGCCGGCCCCGCTGCCCCGGCCCACCGAGGCACTTCCCCTGCCGCCAAAGCCCCCCAAACGCGGCCTGCAGGATGACGGAATGCCGTGGCCGGGTGAGATGCCGGCCCCCCCCAAGAAGACGGGCGAGTCGCCATCAGACAGCGGCCCTACACTACACTCGGCAGACGTTCGCGCGACCACCTGTCTCGATCAATCGGGGGCAGCCGTGCTCCGCGCCTCGGGAAGCTCATCCATTGAATCGGGCCAACCACCGGGACTCCTGGGCAACATGGCGACCTACGCCCCGCTGGATCCTGCGGGGTCCCCCGTCTCTTCAGACGACTCGGACCCAGCCGCCGAGCCCCGCATCGTGATCCATGAGGATCCGTCCAGCGGCGATTCGCACCGGCCGACCTCCAATCCGTTGCGATAGGCGCCACACCAGCCCGAAGCGCAAGCGAGGGAATTGCGATGGTTCCGTCCCTCGCTTGCGCGTCGGGCTAGTGAGACCGGCGGGAAACCGGCTATTCTGACGCAGCCTAGAACAGAACCTCCCCACCGGGCGGTTGATTCACGTCGCCGCGGGGTCGATAATTGGGGCATCCCTCCGGATAGCCCCCCATGCCTTCTCGCAGCCAGTCTTCGCCCGCCAGTCCCCTGCCGATGACCCCCGAGGAAGTTGCCTCGCGCGGCTGGGACGCCGTCGATGTGGTCTTTGTCACCGGCGACGCCTACGTCGACCACCCCAGCTTCGCCATGGCCCTGCTCGCCCGCGTGCTGGAGGCCGAAGGCCGCCGCGTGGCGATCCTCAGCCAGCCGGATTGGCATTCCTGCCGGCCGTGGCAGGCCTTCGGGCGGCCGCGGCTCTGCTTCGCCGTCAGTGCCGGCAACATGGACTCGATGCTCAACCGCTATACGGCCAACCGCAAGGTCCGAAACGACGATGCCTACAGCCCCGATGGCCAGACCTCGCGGCGGCCGGACCGCGCAACCGCGGTCTATTGCCAAAGGGCCCGCGAGGCATACAAGAATATCCCCGTCATTGCCGGCGGCGTCGAGGCCAGTCTGCGACGGCTGGCCCATTACGACTTCTGGAGCGACAAGGTCCGCCGCAGCATCCTCCTGGACGCCAAGGCCGACCTGCTGGTCTACGGGATGGGGGAACAGCCGTTGGTTGAGATCGTCCGTCGGCTGGCGGCCGGCGAGCCGATCCGCCAGATCCGCGACGTCCGCGGCACGGCGTACCGGCTGGGGGCCCGCGAGTCCGAGCCGCTTGCGGCTCCGCAGCACGGCTCCCCTCTCCCTCCGGGAGAGGCACCCGCAAGCGGGTACCCGGGGGTGAGGGCCACCATCCTCCTCCCCAGCTTTGAAGAAGTGTCCTCCGACAAGCGGGCGTTCATCGAGATGACCCGGCTCCTCCAGCGCGAGACCAACCCCTACAACGCCCGGCGACTGGTACAATTCCACGCCCGCGAGGCGGTCGTGGTCAATCCGCCGGCCTGGCCGCTTGCGGAGTCCGAGATGGACCGGATCTACGGCCTGCCGTTCACCCGGCGGCCGCATCCCGGCTACGGCCGCCAGAGAATACCCGCTTACGAGGTCGTCAAGGATTCGATCCAGATTGTCCGCGGTTGCTTCGGCGGGTGCTCGTTCTGCTCCATCGGGGCGCACCAGGGAAAGATCATCCAGAGCCGCAGCCGGCGGTCGGTGCTCGATGAGATCGGCCGCATGGCGAGCGAGCCCGATTTCTCGGGCGTGGTCAGCGATCTGGGCGGCCCGACCGCCAACATGTACGGCATGCACTGCGGCTCGCCGGAGAACCAGGCGGCGTGCCGCCGCACGAGCTGCCTCTGGCCGGCGATCTGCCGCTTCCTGGTGACTGACCATGGGCCGCTCTTGGAAGTGATGCGGGAGTCGCGGCGTCAGCCGGGTGTGCGGCAGGTCTTCGTCGCCTCCGGGGTGCGGATGGACCTGGCCCGGCGTGACCCGGTCTATGTGCGGGAATTGGCCGAGCACCACACCGGCGGCCTGTTGAAGGTCGCCCCGGAGCACGTCGATCCCGAGGTGCTCGCCCGGATGAAGAAACCCGCGGTCGAGGAGTTCACGGCCTTCGAGCGGGAGTTTCTCCGGGCGGCCTCCGCGACGGGCAAGGAACTCCACCTGATGCCGTATTTCATGGCCGGCCATCCCGGCTGCGACCTGGCGGCAATGATCCGCCTGGCGGTCTTCCTCAAGCGGACCGGCTACCGGCCCGACAAGGTGCAGGACTTCATCCCGCTGCCGATGGACCCGGCCACGTGCATGTACTACACGGAGACCGACCCCGCCAACGGCGAGCCGGTCTACGTGGCCAAGGGTTCTCGTGAGCGGCGGCTCCAACGGGCGCTCTTGCAATTCTGGAAGCCGGAGAACTATGCGGACGTGTGCGAGGCCCTATCCTTATCCGGCCGGGAGGACCTGATCGGCGTCGGCCCCGATTGCCTTATCTCCATTCGTCCGCCGCGACAAGCGAGCCGGGGGCGTGAGCCCCCGGATCGCGTTGCTCGGCCGTCGCGGAAAGCCGCGCCACCGGCCCGCCCCGCCGATCGCCCCGTCGGCTACCGCCCGCACCGAAAGACGGCATCGCGCCGACACAAGCGAGGCACCGAGCAGAATTGAGGATATAATACGTTGGGATGTCAACGATATAATCCCGGCGGCCAGTTGCGGCGTTCAGTTCATCAGATAGGGCTAGCTATGAATACCGAAATTCCAGCCGATTTGGCGCCGTTCGTTCGACGCATGGTCGCCGAAAGACGTTTCTTGACCGAGGGCGACGTACTTCCCGAAGGCCTGCGATTGCTGCAAGCCCGTGAGACATTGCGGCAAGAAGTCCAAAGGGGCTTCGAGCAGTTGGACGCCGGCCTGGGAGTTGACGCGAGGGACCTCTAAGGCGGGCTCCATATCAGGCACATGTCGAGAGAGTCAAAGTCGCAGTCCCGCTCATCGCCCCCTACCCCCTTTCGGGATTTCGCTCTTTCGGGTTTTCGTGATTTGTTTCCGCGTTGGGATGGCTCCAGGGCCAATATCGGCGCTCCAGTTTCGGATGGTGTTGATTTCCCGGTGCGAAGTGGTATACCAGGGGCTCGGTTGCTGGTCACACCCCCCCTAAACTGCCGGTAACGTCCGCCGCATGTTCACACCGGACCAATACGAGCTGCTCGATTTCGGCGGCGGGCGGCGGCTGGAACGATTCGGCGGCGTGACGCTCGACCGCCCCTCGCCGGCCGTCGAGAAGGCCCGCCAGGCCGACCCGGCCGCTTGGGACCGGGCCGATGCGCGGTTCGACCGCACCGATGCCGGCCCCAGCTCCGCCGGGTGCCCCGGCACGTGGACCTTCCGCCGCAAGCTGCCCGAGCATTGGACGATCGTCCACGGGCCGCTGGTGCTGGAGGTGAGGCCGACCGTCTTCGGGCAAGTGGGCGTGTTTCCGGAGCAGGCGGAGAACTGGGACTGGATTGCCCGGGGACTGTCCCAGTTTTCCGGGCACCATGCGCAGCATGGTCGCGAAAACGGGACTGTCCCCCTCGCCCCCTCACCCCCGCCCTCACCCCCGGGTACCCGCTCGCGGGTGCCTCTCCCAAGGGAGAGGGGAGAACCGCTTCGCGTCTTGCACCTGTTCGCCTATACGGGCGGGAGCACGCTGGCGGCGGCGGCGGCGGGGGCGGAAGTCACGCA
>JBEKCP010000109.1:0-11916 GCA_050014815.1 Thermoguttaceae bacterium
CGCAAGCGTCCACTCCAGCAGCTTGAGCGTCAAGAGCAGCCCGCGAACGCTTGCCTCGGGGTGCATGACGATCGACTCGACCACGTCCAGCGTGTAGCTGGGGGCGACGTTCATGTCGGCCGTCAGCCAGCGGATTTTGCGGAATTCCCGCCGCGGAACGTCCGCGGCGCGGCGGCGGATGTGCCGGAATCGAGGATGCCCGAGGACGGCCGGGTCCATTTCCGCCGGGTCGATGCCGAGGACCTCCAGGCCCCGGGCCAAGAGGGCCTGGCTGGCCCCGCCGGGGGCACTGCCGATCTCCGCGCATCGGGCCCGCTTGGGAATCGGCAGTTCCGACCACCGCAAGGCCTCTTCCATCTTCAACCACGCCCGGCTTACGGCATCTGGCGGCAGCGCCAGCGGCATCAGGCCGCCGGGCCATCGCGTCGGGACCGATCGGGCCCGGTGGTAGCCGATCCACCACTGGCCCGGATCGACCACCGCGCAGTCCAACACCCAGTCGCCGATCCTCGCGGGCTGGGCCAGGTGGTTGCCGCCGGCGAGGGCCTGCGGCGAGGGGCAGGTGCGGCGGAGCGCCTCGTAGGCTTCCACGGCCGCCGGGGTGATCGAGGGCTCGAAGCGGTGCTCCCCCGGCTCGAACCGATCCCGCTCCCAGGCGTGGATCCGCGTCGCCGGCCGATCGCCGAATCGGTCCCAGACGGCGCGGGCAAGGGCGGCGGAGCGAAAGGGAGACAAGGAGACAGGGAGAGGGGGAGACAGGGAGAGGGGGAGACAGGGAGCAAGCGAGATCGCAACACACTCCTTATCTCCTTGTCTCCCTGTCTCCTTGTCCCCTTGTCTCCCCGTCTTTTCGCTTTGTGCCGTCTCTTCGACCTTCCCGAGCGAGAACCCCCAGGCCCTGGCAAAGACCGAATCGAGGTCGAAGTTGCCGGGCAAATGGAATCCGTCGGGCAGCTTGAAGGTCAGAAAGCCCGGCCGCGAGAACGCCCCACGGAAGTCGGGCCACCGCCGCGCCAACTCGTCCTTGACGGCTTTCTCGGCCCCGACCTGGCAAGTCACGAACACGAAACGTTGTTGGGCCAACACGGTACCACTAAATAGACTTGCGTGATTCTGGGAGGAAAGCCCCCGGACTGCGTCCGGGGGTTGCGGGGTGACACCGGGCACCAAACCTCCCGGAATCGTGCAAGGCTATTTAGAGCACCAAACTCTCTCCCGTGCAATGGGACGCCGCTTACGGCTTCCACGTTATCTCGGGAGCCACGGTTCCCTCGCTCGCAACGGCGTTGTACAATAGGGGGGGTGTCCCGTATTCATCGGCCAGGCAACCTTGAGCAGAGCGATGGGCAGTCGATGGTATCCTCTGGCGGTCGTCGTCTTGTGGCTGTCGGCCATGAGTTGGCTGGTCGTGACGCAGGTGGTGCCGCCGATGGTGGTTGGCAAGCCGCCGATCTACCACCAGACGGGCGCCGCCGACAGCGAGCCGGAGCCGCCGGTGGGCTGGAACATGTCGTGGAACGGACGGCATCTGGGCTGGGCATTGAGCAAAGCGACCCAAGTGCCTGGCGAGGGGACGGTGATCTGGAGCCGGCTTCACTTCGACCCCCTTTCGCTGGACCAGCTTTTTTCCGCGTGGCCGGGCATTCTCGGCCCGATGCGCGGCCTCCCTTCCGCCCGGCTTCAGTTGGAGGCCGACAGCACGTTGCGGCTCGATCTGCTGGGCCACCTGATCGATTTCGATTCGGTGCTGAAGATTGTGCCTGGGCATAGCCTGATCCGGCTGCGGGCCGCCCCGGACGGGTCGGACCTGGCCCTGTCGCTCCGCGTCCAGGATGCCGCGTACGACCTGAAGGTCCCGCTGGGACCCGAGGGGATGCTCCACGACAGCTTTTCGCCGGAAATGCACTTGGGGGGGCTCCGTGCTGGGCAACGATGGACCGTGCCCTCGTACAGCCCCCTCAACTCGATCACCGATCCCAAGCATCCCATCGAGATCCTTCTGGCCCGCGTCGAGGAGTCGACGTCGATCGTCTGGAACAAGCGGAGCGAGGAGGTGTGGCTGGTGGTCTACCGGACGAACGAGGCAGTGGGGCCGGCGAGCGACAAGAACATCCGGACCAAGCTGTGGGTCCACCGGGATGGCAAGGTCTTGCGGCAGCAGATCTACACGCTGGGAGGCTCGCTCGTGTTCAACCGGATGTCCGACCAGGATGTGTCGCGCCTGCTGGAGACGGCGATCGAGGGCCGGAACGTCCGTGTTCCGGCGGCCGTGCCCTCCGGGCCGATGGAACGATAGGGGAGCCTGCCGGGGAATCCATGAGCATGATCGAACTGGAGAACGTAACGCGGCGATACGGACAGGTCGTGGCCGTCAACGGCCTGACGCTGACCGTGGAACCCGGAGAGGTCTTCGCACTGTTGGGCCCGAACGGGGCGGGCAAGACGACGGCCATCCGGGTGCTCGTAGGATTGTTGCGGCCGGACGAGGGGACCGTCCGCGTGTGCGGTTACGACACGGCCGATTGCCCCCGCCAGGCGGTCGGCAACATCGGTTACGTGCCCGAGGATCCCTTCCTCTACGAGAAGCTCTCGGGTCGCGAGTTCCTGGAATTCGCGGCCCAGATGCACGGTCTGGACCGCCCGACCCTCAAACGCCGGATTGCCCGCGAGAGCGAGCGATTCGACCTGGCCGGGTTCCTGGACGATCTGACCGAGACCTACTCGCATGGGATGAAGCAACGACTGGTCTTTGCCTCGGCCCTCCTGCACGATCCCCTGGTGCTGGTGGTCGACGAGCCGATGGTGGGGCTGGATCCGCGGAGCGTCCGGACGGCGAAGGACCTGATGCGGTCGCGGGCGGCGGAGGGCTCGGCGGTCTTCATGTCGACGCACACGCTGGACATCGCGGAAGAAATCGCCGACCGGATCGGGGTCCTGCAAGGCGGGCGGCTGGCGTTTCTCGGGAGCCTCTCCGACCTGCGGCGCGAGTTGGCCTCGCCGGAGGCCTCGCTGGAGCCGCTCTTCCTGGAGCTGACCAAGGGCCCGGGCGCGCTGGAACCCAAGGCGGTGACCCCATGAGCCGCGCGGCTGCCGGGGAGCGTGGCGGGGAGCTGCCGTCGGTCGAAGAGGAAGCCCGCGGATTCCGCCGGCTCCAGTGGCGGATCGTCCGCACGATCCTGGGGCAGACGTTGTCCTCGGCGAGGTTTCGGGCAGCGGTGCTCCTGGGCCTCAGCGCGGTGTTGTGGCTGGTGCTGTTCGCCGCGGTCCGCGAGGGATTCGGCTTCTTGAAGACGACCATCGCCCACCCCACGTACGAGCACGTGATCCACGGCCTGTTCTCGACGTTCTTCCTCTGGCTGATGGCGATGCTCCTGTTCTCGTCGAGCCTGATTCTCTACGGGTCGCTGTTCCGGTCCCGCGAAGTGGCGATGCTCTTGACGCTTCCGGTCCGGACGGAGCGAATCTTCCTGCACAAGTTCCAGGAGGCCCTGGTGCTGAGCACTTGGGGGTTCCTGCTCCTGGGGAGCCCCATGCTGCTGGCTTACGGGATGGCGGCCGGCGCGCCGTGGTACTACTACGCGATGTTGCTGCCGCTGATGCTGGCCTTCGTCTACATCCCGGTGGTGCTGGGCGCGCTCTTGTGCCTGGAGGTGATGCGCCGGGTGCCCGGCGGCCGGAAGCTCGTGGTCGTGCTCGGCGTCCTCTTCCTGTTGGGGACGATGGTCTGGTTCGTCGGAGGGCTCTTGGCCCGCCCGGCAAGCGAACTGCTGACCACCCAGTGGTTCCACGACATGCTCGGGCGGCTGGAGCTGACCGAGCAGCGGCTGCTGCCGAACTGGTGGCTGAGCTCGGCCCTGCTGGAGAGCGCCGGCGGCGCGTGGTCCGAAGGGGTCCTCTTCCTGACGCTGCTGGTGGCCAACGCGCTGTTCTTCCGCCAGGCGGCCGTCTGGGCGGCGGCCCGGTTGTACCGCCGGGCGTACAGCCGGGCATGCGGCGCGGGTGGCGGCCGTCGCCGGGCCTGGCTGGCCGGGGTCGACTCGGCCGTGGCTGCCGCGGTGCCGCTCCTTCCCCGTTCCGTCCGCCTGATGCTCGCGAAGGACCTGCGCCTCTTCCGCCGCGACCCCGTCCAATGGTCGCAGTTCGTGATCGTCCTGGCACTGCTGGGACTCTACTCGATCAACGTCCATCCGCTCCAGACGGCGATCAGCTACGTCGGCTGGGTGAGCATGGTCAGCTTCACGAACCTGTGCGTCATGGGGCTCCTGATGGCGACGTTCACCACGCGTTTCATCTTCCCCATGATCAGCCTCGAGGGCCGGCGGCTCTGGTTCCTCGGCCTGCTCCCCCTGCGGCGCGAGACCGTCCTGTGGAGCAAGTTCCTCTTCTCCGTCGGCAGCCTCTGGTTGCCTTCCGCGATACTGGTCTTCCTGAGCGATTGGACGCTGCGGGTCCCGTCATGGATGTGCGCCAACCACCAGGTGGCGTGCGGGGTGCTGGTGGTGGGGCTGTCGGGCATGGCCGTGGGGCTGGGCGCCCGGCTGCCGAGCCTCCGCGAGCCCTCCCCCTCCCGGATCGCCGCGGGCTTCGGCGGCACGCTGAATCTCGTGCTCGGCACACTGTATATCCTGGTGGTGGCCGGTCTGATGGCCTTGCCCTGCCACTTCCAGTTCGTCGCCCAGGCAGCCAGGCCGGAGGTCCCGCTCGGCGATTTCTCGGCGTGGGCACGTGTCCTGCGGTGGTGGCTTCTCGGGGGCACATCGGCCAGCATCCTCTTGGGGGTGGCGGTCACGGCAGCGGTCCTGCGGATGGGGTTCCGGGCGTTTCGGCGCCTGGAATGCTGACAACGGATCTGGAAGGTATAATCTCCGTATGGTCCCCACCGGCCGCTTGCGGTTTCACATGCTCTTCCTCCTGCTGGCGGCCGCGCCGGCCGGCGGGGTGCCCGTTTGCTCTTCGGCCGCGGGCGCGGACCAGGTCGCGATCCGCCGCGACGGGAAGATGCTGGAAGTCGAAGGCCGCATCCTCCTGACGGCCCAGGACGGCGGCATCCTGCTGTTGGCCCGCGACGGCGTGCTCTGGAACATCCTTCCGGAAGAGCAAGTCCGGCAGACCCAGGACAAGACGGAATTCCGGGCCTACACGCCCCAGGAGATGTCCAAGCGGGTGCTGGCCGAGCTGCCCGGCGGGTTCAACGTGTACCCGACGGCCCATTACCTGATCTTTTACGACACGTCGCGGGTGTACGCCCAGTGGTGCGGATCGCTGTTCGAGCGGCTTTATGGGGCGTTCCGCAACGCGTGGTCGCACCGCGGATTCGAGCCCAACGAGCCCGAGTTCCCGCTGGTGGCCGTCATCTTCGCCGACAAGCGGTCGTATGCGAAGTTCTCGGAGAAGGCGTTGGGCGAGGCGGGCGAGGCGATCGTCGGCTACTTCAACCTCGTCACGAACCGGATGATCATGTGCGACCTGACGGGCGCGGGGGGCGCCGCGAGGGCGGGGCACGCGAGCACGGCCGCCCAGATCAACCAGGTCCTCTCCGCCCCCGACGCGACCCAGACGGTGGCCACCATCGTCCACGAGGCGACGCACCAGATTGCGTTCAATTGCGGCCTCAACGTCCGCCTGAGCGATTGCCCGCTATGGCTGAGCGAGGGCATCGCCATGTACTTCGAGACGCCCGACCTCCACAGCGCCAAGGGTTGGGCCGGCGTGGGGGCGGTGAACCGCTCCCGGCTGGCGCAGCTCCACGCGTATCTCCCCAAGCGGCCCTCCGATTCCCTCAAAACGCTGCTGGCGACCGACCGGCGGTTCCGCGACGTCAAGCAGTCGCTGGACGCTTACGCCGAGGCCTGGGCCATGGTCTACTTCCTCCTGCACCAGCATCCGAAGGAGTTCGTCGAGTACCTGAAGCTCGTGGCGTCGAAGCAGCCGCTGGTCCTCGACGGTCCCGACGGGCGGCTGGCGGAGTTCGAGAAGGTCTTCGGGCCGTGGAAGCGGCTGGACGCCGAATTCCTCCGGTTCATCACGCGGGTGCGGTGACGCGAGGCCTCGGCTCACGGCGGGCGAGCCCGATCGTCACTGAAATCTTTAACTGGCGGGCCATGAATAATCCGCGTCAGCCGGGCGGCGCCGGTCGCGTCAGACAGCAATCCGGCGGGCACTGGTCGGGCCAACGGCCTTGGGAGCCCAGGGCCAGGCGAGGCACGCCCGGGGCGAGACGCTCCATTATCAACTCGCGGATCATCTGGACTATTCGCGGATGCGTGCCCGGCACCCCGGCCCGAGCCAGGTTCAAGCCCAACTCCTCACACAGGCCGGCCGCCTCGATGTCCAGGTCGTAGACGATCTCCATGTTGTCGCACATGAAACCCATGGGCACGATCACCACGTCGTGGACCTGTTGGGCGGCCAGTTGGCGGATCGCATCGCCGAGGGCCGGCCCGAGCCACGGCTCCGTGGGCGGCCCACTGCGGCTCTGGTAGACCAATTGCCACTCGCTCCGGCCCAGCCGGCCGGCCACCAGGGAGCTCGCCTCGCGGAGTTGGCTTTCATAGGGGCTGGTCTTGGCCATCGACTGCGGGATGCTGTGCGCCGAGAAGAGGATCCGGCCGGTATCCCTTCGCTCCGGCGGAATCTCTTCCAGGGCTTGTCGGGCCCGATCGGCCATGGCCTCGATGAAACCCGGGTGGTTGTAGAAGAGGCGGAGCTTGTCGATCTCGGGCGCCTCCAGGCCAACCTCCTGCCGGGCACGCTCGATGTCCTCGCGATACTGCCGGCAACTGGGATAGGAGCCAAAGGGCGAGGTAACGAAGGCCACTGCGCGGCGGATGCCGTCGTCGGCCATCTGCCGGACCGTATCGGCCAACATAGGATGCCAGTTCCGATTCCCCCAATAGACAGGGAGGTGCGGTCCCTCGGCGTTCATCTCCCCGACGAGGGCGACCAGGAGGGCCCGGACCTCGGCGTTGGCCGGGCTGACGCCCCCGAAGGGTTCGTAATGCCCCGCGACCGCTTCCAGACGCGCGGCCGGCACATTCTTGCCCCGGACGACGTTTTCCAGAAACGGCAGGACGTCGCAGGGCCCCTCCGGACCGCCGAACGAGACTAAGAGCAAGGCATCGCATGAAGAAGACGGAAGGCCACCCAGAGGGTACCCGGTGGAAGGCGGAGGGGCAAGAACATCATCAGTCTTGTTCCGCCTTCCGCCTTCCACCTTCCGGCCTCCCAAGTGACCCCGACGGGACTCGAACCCGTGCTGCAGCCTTGAAAGGGCTGTGTCCTAACCACTAGACGACGGGGCCCTACGCCAGCGAACTAACGTGTATACCCCAGAGAAGAAGGGGGCGTCAAGGGGGGCGCACAGAGTCCCACCCGATCAGCACACCGAGAATTCAGAAACGGCCCCAGGAATAAGCGTAACAGCGATGCCTCGGCCGAGATAGCAGGCAACTGGGGCAGCCGATGGAGGGGACTTCGTGGGCCAGCCAGACACCTGCCCGCTATTTCTCGCCCGGGGTCCCGGCGGCGTCCGGCTTCACAGCAGTCTTCTCACCGGCCACGGTGTCGTTGCGGTGGATCGCATCGAAGACCTCACGCCGATGGACCGGGACCTCTTTTGGGGCCTCGACTCCTAGGCGGACCTTGTCCCCTCGGATCTCCACGACCACGATCGTAATGTCATCATTGATGACAATACTTTCATTCTTCTTGCGGGATAAAACCAACATCGTACGTTCCTTCGCCCTCTTGCCAGAGCTTCCTAGTTTCAATGCTCTCGCAGAAGTCGTCGGCGCGTATGTCGATACGCACCACCATCAATGTACGATACGACCTAATTCTGTGAAGTCAAGCGATTCAGTGTCTAAAGACACAGATTTGTAGGAGCCGTCCCCAGTCATTGGCACACTCTTCGTACGTCCGATGTCGAACTCACGTTCGGCAGAGACGGTGTTTTCGATGGCCTCGCAAGCAGTGAATGTGCGTAAGTGCTTATATAATAACAGCTTACGATTTGTGGTAAAATGGGTGATTCCGTGGAGCGGTTCACGATGGAGGGGCGGACTGTTCGGGTGTGGCACCCCCCATGATTAGGGTAATGCGCGGGCCGATTATTCGCATTCTGCCGGCCTGCGGCAGACAAGAGTTGCGACCGTGCGGCCATTGTGGCCCCGCCCGGGGGCACCCTATAATAGACGGCTCTTCGCTGTGACTGCCGACGGGAGACGGAATCTGTGCTTCGATGGTTCGCGAACATCTGGTGTGCGGTGAGCACGGTCGTCGCGGCCCTGTGGGTCAGTCTGCGGTATTGGATGCGGACCTACGACCCCCGGCGGAAAACGTTCACCGAGCACTACGAGTTTCCGGAGCTGCCAGCGGCGCCCTTCGCGCGTTACCGGGGTTTTCACCGGTACGATCTGACGAGCTGCATAGCATGCGAGGCCTGCGCCCGGGCCTGCCCGGCCGGGTGCATCGAGATCGTCAAGGAGCGGGTTCCTGATCGCAAGGGCTTTCAGGTCACGAGCTTCAAAATTGACTACGGGAAGTGTCTTTTTTGCGCCCTGTGCGTCGAGCCGTGTCCGGTGGATTGCATTTTCATGGGGTCTTCGCACGACCTGAGCTGTTACAGCAGGGACGGGAGCGTCGTCGATTTCTCCCGCCTCCCGCTGGAAATTGCCTGGGGTCGTGCTACCCTGGACCCCTTGGCCGTTGCCGAGTCCAAGGCCGTCCCCCGACCCGCTCATGGAGGCCCCAGTCAGTGAAAGGACCGTCGTGTCGCCGACCTCGTTGGTAGCCTGCCTGGTGCTGTTCGCTGCGGTGGGTGGCCTGTTTCTCCTGGTGGCGCTCGGGTTGGGGCGTCTCTTGCGGGCCGCCGCGCCCAGCGCGGCAAAGCTCGAACCCTACGAGTGCGGCGAGCCGCCGATCGGATCGAGCCTGGTGCAGTTCGATTTGCGGTTCTACGTCGTGGCGCTGGTGTTTATCGTTTTCGAGGTGGAGTTGGCGTTGTTCTTTCCGCCGGCGACGGTCTTCGGCAAGGCCACGTGGTTGATGGGCGCACAGGTACCCGCGACCGAGGCCCGGCAACTTGCCGCGAAGTTGGGGGAGTTGGGGATGGATGAGGCGGTCTGCGGGGCGGTCGGCGAATCGCAAATGGTCCGCGTAGAAGGCCGCTCGCTGGCCGACGTTCGCGCCCTGGCTGCGGCCTCGATGATCGACCTCGGCGTGTTCTTCGCGGTCATCCTGGTGGGGTTTGCGTATGTCTGGTGCCGGGGCGATCTGGACTGGGTCCGGGCCATCGGATCGGGCGGCCCCCGCGCCGCGGCCGCCGATCTCCGGGTCTTGGGGGAGTGAAGCCTGATGGACGTCCGCGGCATCCACGAGCGTCTGGCCGGCCGTTTCGGCGCCGCGGTGATCGGCAGCGATCCGGCGGCCGTCGATCCCTGGATCGAGGTGTCCGCCGAGGGGCTTTGCAACGTCTGCCGGTTCCTCCGCGATGATCCGGAGTTGCGTTTCGACATGCTCCACTGCGTGACCGGCATCGACTACTTCGAGCCGGACCCGAAGAAGGCCGCCGCCGACTGGCAACCCCACCTGGAGGTCGTGTATCACCTGTCGAGCCTGGTGCACCGGCATCGGGTGGTGCTGAAGGTCTCCCTGCCGCGGTGGAAGGACGGAGTCCAGGGGCGCCTGCCGGAAGTCCCGAGCGTGAGCCGCATCTGGAGCACGGCCGACTGGCACGAGCGCGAGGTGTTCGACCTGGTGGGGGTCTGCTTCACGGGCCATCCCGGCCTGGAGCGGATCCTGCTGCCGGAGGACTGGCAGGGGCACCCGTTGCGGAAGGACTACCAGCCGCCCTCCGAATACCATGGGATTTCGAGGGAGTAGCCGCATGCCGATCGAGCACCCGGGTCCCGATCAGGTTGAGTTCGACCGGCAGATCGAGTTCGACCGGCAGGTCGAGTTCGACCTGCAGAGCGACGAGATGCTCATCAGCATGGGCCCGCAGCATCCCAGCACGCACGGGGTGCTCCGCGTTGCGCTTGTGACCGACGGGGAGGTGGTCGTCGGGGCGACGCCGCACGTCGGCTACCTCCACCGGTGCTGCGAGAAGATCGGCGAGAACCTCGCGCCGCGGCAGTTCATCCCGTACACCGACCGCCTGGATTACCTGGCCGGCGTGAACATGAACCTCGGCTGGGCCCTTGCCGTGGAGAAGCTTCTGGGCATGGAGGCGGCCGAGAAGGCGCGGCACCTGCGGGTCCTGACTTGCGAGCTCAGCCGCATCGCCAGCCACCTGGTGGCCGCGGGCTGCTACGGCCTGGACCTCGGCAGCTTCACGCCGTTCATGTGGACCTTCCGCGAGCGGGAGAAGATCCTCGACCTGTTCGAGGAGCTTTGCGGGGCGCGGATGCTGCACAGCTACATCACGGTCGGCGGCGTCACGGCGGACGCGCCGGCCGGCTGGCTGGGCCGCTGCGAGGGGTTCCTCCGCCAGTTCGAGCCGGTGATCGACGAGCTGCACGCGGTGCTCACCAGCAACGCGATCTTCATCCACCGCACGGCCGGCATCGGGGTGCTCGCACCCCGGGCGGCGGTCGATTACGGCTGCACCGGGCCGGTCCTGCGGGGCAGCGGCGTCTCGTGGGACCTCCGCCGCGACGGCGAGCCGCTGGCGACGCGGATGTACGACGGCTACCAGTTCGAGGTCATCGCCCAGGTGGACGGCCGCTATCCGCAGGATTGCCCCTACCCGCCGGTGCCCGCCGAGGCCGTCCTCGGCGATAGTTGGCACCGCTTTTACGTGCGGATGCTCGAAGTGGTCCAGTCGATGAAGCTCGCCCGGCAGGCCATCGAGAAGATCGGCTCCGCCAAGGGGGGCATCGGCGAGGTGCTCAAGCCGCGCCAGAAGCTGCCCAAGGGGGCGGCCTACATCGAGACCGAGGCCCCCAAGGGCCAGATGGGCTTTATGATCGTCGGCGATGGCACGCCCATTCCATGGCGGGTCCGCATCCGCAGCAGCAGCTTCTGCCACGTCTCGGTCCTTTCCGAGTTGTGCCGCGGCTGCCTGATCGCCGACGTGCCCGCCATCGTCGGCTCGCTGGACCTTGTGCTGGGGGAGATCGACCGGTAGGGATTTTGGATTTTAGATTTGGGATTTTGGATTTGAGACTCAGGCCGCTTGCGGCTTCGCAAGAACTGACACCTGACAACTGACACCTGACCGTGACCGAATACTTCATCCATCTCCTCGACGCCTATCCCTCCTGGCACTGGCTCGTCTACCTGACGATCGGCCTGGTCGAGGCGGGGCTCCTGCTGGCGCTGGTGATGTTCTCCGTGGCCGTCTATAACTGGATGGAGCGGAAGGTCTCGGCCCGGATCCAGGACCGCCTGGGGCCGACCCGGGCCGGCGGCCGCTTCGGCTGGCTCCAATCGCCGGCCGACGGCCTGAAGCTCCTGTGCAAGGAAGACCTCATGCCGGCCGGCGCCGACCGGCTGCTCTTCCGCCTGGCCCCGTACATCAGCTTCTGCGCCGCTTTCACCCCGTACCTGGCACTGCCGCTGGCCAACGGCTGGGTGGTCCAGCCGCTGGACACCGCCGCCTTCTTCATCCTGGCGGTCGCCGGCCTGGAAATTTTCGGCGTGATCCTGGGCGGGTATGCGTCCAACTCGAAGTGGTCGCTCTACGGGGCGATGCGCGAGGCGGCCCAAGTGGTCAGCTACGAGATTCCGTTGGGCATGTGCGTCGTGATCCCCGTCCTGGCCGCCGGCACGATGGACCTTTCAGCCATCGCCGAGTCGCAGCGGGGCTGGTTCTGGCACTGGCACCTCCTGCGCGATCCCTTCCTGTTCGGCACCTTCTGGCTATACCTGACCTGCGCCACGGCCGGCACGAACCGCGCCCCCTTCGACCTTCCC
>JBEKCP010000110.1:0-11915 GCA_050014815.1 Thermoguttaceae bacterium
GTTCAAGTAGCCCTTGATTGTGTCCTCCGACCGGCTGCCGTCCCGCAATGCGGCCTGAAAGCGACTGAGGGCTTCGGGCGTAAGGTCGCTCAGCTTGCCGTTCGCCACGCGGGGCAGGATTCGCTCCACCGCGTTCAGGGTCGTGGTGATCTTGTCGCCTGTTCTTGGAGCCAAGCCGGGCACCACCTCGTCCTCGTAACGGTCGCGGAAGGTAGCCCAACTCGTGTCGTACCGGCTCTGGGCACGGCCAGCGTTGAGGTCGGCCTCCCACAAGGCGGCCAGCTTCTTCGCCTCCTTGACGTTTCAAACGGCAAAGCCCCGACGGTCCTGTACTCGCGGGCGTTGGACCGCGTGGCCGGTGTTGCCACTCGGCCGGACCATCGGGGCTTTGCTGCTGTCTGTTCTTGTCATCACTACGCTTCTTCCACCGCCGGGGCGGTATATGAAAAGTTGTACATTCACACCATAAAGCCGGGCCGGGAAAAGGCAAGGCCGCAAGGCCCGGAAAAAGGGGCCGGGCCAGCGGATTTCTTTTCACGGACGCTGCTCGCTCTCCTCGTGCTGCACCTGGTCAACTCCAATCGAATCGCTCTCCTTCTGCCACTCGGCACGAAGGAACTCGATCAGTTCGCGGCCATCGATCACGCCGCATTTTCTGGTGAGAAAATGGATCTTGAGGCCGCGACGTCGCATGCTCGTAAGCGTGTTCCTCGCAATCCCCAGCTTCCGCAGGATCGTGCCTATTGGGTATATGGCGTTGCCGTAAATTGCGTCTCGGCCCTGTACGGGCTTCGGAGGGCGGCCTCGTGGTCTGGTGTTCGTGTGGTTCATAACCTACCAGACACTTCTTGCTAGGACATCCCTAAGAATGGCCACAATTGGGGTGACCTAGCGTGTGAAGGCTTACGCAGTAGACATCCCGCCCGGCGGGAATCATACTATCTTCGGCGGACGTGAATGTGATGCAGAATCGGGACATTGCCGCCATCGTGAGTCGCGAGAATGCACGCCAATGTCCGCCGACGAGAGCAGGTGTCTGCTGGAACGCTCGTAGCCACTAAATAAGCCGGGCTACGACGCTATTGAACCGCCGAGCCATAAGGGAGAAGGCTATGAAGCGCATTGCAAAAGCCACAGTGAAAGTCTTCGAGTTTCCCGTCGATATTGAGTATCTGTCCCATGAGCCCGGCGAACACGAACATCCACTCCTGATCGCCATGAACACCTGGACAAAGCGAGTGACCTTGGGATCGTTGATCGTCCTGACCCTGGCGTTGAGCGTTCCGGCAGCGGAACCGCCGAAAGACACTCCCGCCGGCGAGGCGTGGAAGATCGGCTGGCCGTCGATGATCGGTCCGACCGGCAATATGTTGCCCCTCTGTACTCCGACGCCCTTGGTCGAGGATCTTTCTCAGGCCCGTCTCGCCTGGGTGAGCGAGGATAACGACCTTGGGCATGGCAAATATACCAGCAAGGTCTTTACCGGGCACGATGCCGTTGAGGAGAAAATTGGTCCCGATACCAAGGTTCATCCTGGTAATTGGGCCGGGGTCGTGGTCACTGACGGACGGGTGTATGGCGCGTCGTATCGAAACGCCGGGCCGGTCTTTACCGCACCCTATTCTTCCCGCACAGGATACCAAAAAGGCAATCCACCCGAGGTTCCGACTCGTTTCCGGGTCGAGGCCGAGGATCTGGTTATCTGTTTTGACGCTGCCAACGGCAAGGTGCTGTGGAAGGCCGTCGAACCGGGCGGGCAGATCTACAGTGGTTCCAAACGCAGTGGATTCCAGGTGGCGCCGGCGGTGGATGAAGGGCGGGTGTTCGCCGTGGGAAGTACCGGCAAAATATTCGCCTATGATGCGGTCAGCGGCAAGAAGTTGTGGCAAGGCGATGTCGGGGACGCCCACAAGGAACGTGAGGCTTACCGGGTCGAAAGTCTCAAACTTGCCGCCGCCGGCAAGATCGTGATACCAAAAATGGGCGATTGGGGAACCTCCGTGGTCGTTGCGGATGGGGTCGTGGTCACCGGCGACTTCAAGGGTGGTCTGCGCGGGTACGACGCGGCCACCGGCGATTTCAAATGGACGGTATCCAATTGTCTTGACTACAGGACTTCGACCCCGAATGTCTGGCGTCACAAGGGCAAGGCTTGGATTCTCTGCGTCAGTACCAGCCTGTTTCTCATCGATCCCCAAAATGGAAAAGTGGCATGGAAAGTTGACGGTCTGGGCCCGAATCCGGGAACCCTCGCTCCCGGTGAACGTTCGGTGATGGTCAACGTCAACAAGCCCGATAAGACGGTAAGGCACGGTTTGGGCATTTGGGGTTGTTACCGTATCAGTCCCGAGAAAGCGGAAAAGGCCTGGGCCATGGCCGATACCGTCCTCAATTCCTTCAATATCACGGGGGACGCTCGAACTTCTTTTTCCACCCGCATTCGCGATGGTCGGGTACTCGTCTGGACAGAGGGACGACAAAACGAAGGGGCGGCCGGATTCGGGAAGGTCGATCCCGGTCGGATCGTACTTCTTGATGAGGAGACCGGCGCCGAACTGCTATCGGTTCAGAATGCCCATTGGTCAAGCGTGCGTGGTTTTTCGGGAAACGTCCTCTGGTTGGGCGATCGCGCCATTGTCCGCACGGTCAATGGTCATCACCGGTCTTGCATTTTCATCGACTGGATTGTCACACCGAAGGCCATAGCACCTCGTTTTGGCGACGAAAAAAAGGGGATTGATCTGATTGAGTTTATGGGGTCATACGACATCGTGGCCTCGACGCCCTTGGTGGATGGCCGCATGTTTGAACGCATGGAAGACGGCCGTCTGGCCTGTTACGATCTGCGGCAAACATCCAATCAACCAACCAAATCAAGTAAGGAATAGCGCATGGTCAATGTCCCATCCCACTTACCCTCGGAACTCATTCAGGAACCATCCATGCGTCATCTCATCCTTTCCTCGAACT
This sequence comes from Thermoguttaceae bacterium, assembly GCA_050014815.1. GTDB lineage: Bacteria > Planctomycetota > Planctomycetia > Pirellulales > Thermoguttaceae > JBEKCP01. The sequence continues at coordinate 2,971 of JBEKCP010000110.1, forward strand.
ACGCTTGGTCGTTCCGTACCTTACGATTAGGTCTGATCGTCCTGGCGGTCGGACTTGCCACGCCCCCAGGTCAGGCAGGTGAACCCACCGCTGAACAGGATGGCATCGTCGAACTGCGCCTGGACACCATGAGCGTCCAGCTCGACCTGCATGCGGGGAAGGTCCAGAACGCGATCGCCTTCAGTCCCCTGCTGTTCTGGGGATCTTATCGGGTGACCTGCGATCTTGCCGTGAATCACGACAAGATCGATGGCGATGTGACGATCGCTGCGGATCCCTCCCGCTCGCCTGCGCCCAAGGACGAGGCGCGCAAATACACCGTGCATGCGGTACTCGGCCAGAACCTGGTGTCGGGCGAATACGAGAAGTCCACCACGAATGGCAAGGAAACCGGACAACTGCGGGGACGGGTCGGGAAACGGTGTCAACCCGGGGCATTCCGCATGGGGTGGATCTGGGTTGAGATGGATAGTCAATTATCCCCGCTTTTCCTGGCAGATTATGCCCAGAGCCGCAAGCGAGCCCTGATCAGATTCGAACTGGTCGACGGAAAAGCGACGAAATGGTTGCAAATGAAAGGCAGTCTTGTTCCGGGACACATGAAAGGTGACAAAGAGAATGTCTTCCACGAAGGCTCCTTTGCCCCACGCTTTGAAACTTTTCCGCCAGAGAAGCCTAATCCTGATAAGCCCGAAGGAACTTTTATCATCGACGACCAATGCTCCGTGGAAATCGGCGATGATACCTGGATTGCCCAAATGGCTTTCCGTTGTAGCGGCGGTGGCAAGGACGCCGGGCGTGTTGCGCCTGGTTCAACTTTTGCGGTGAAGTTGCATGGGAAGCGCGTCGGTGGTACCGCCGTTGGAGCGATCACCGGTGTTGGGAAGGATGGCAAGGAGGTGCGTTACGGATCGTTTATCACCTTGCTCACGCCTTCGTTCGCTCATCGGGAGGCGCCGGCCCTGTCGCCGCTGAAACCTGTTCGGGAAATCACGCCAAGCGTGAAACCAACGTCTACGGCGGACGACGCCCGTCCGCTCACCCCCCTGGGCGGTCTGACCGAAACCTGGGCCGATCGTCTGGGCGATGGGGCCAGTTTCTTGTATCCGCCCGTTTTTGGCGCAGCAAGCGTGCAATGGTCGCCACCAGGAATCGACCCGTCACGCCTGTATCCGCCCGGTTACTTTGCGGCGGCAACCGCGCCCAAGGCGAACGCCTATCAGGTTGAAATCACCCAAGGAACGTTGAATAAGAGCAATCAATTCACCCCATCCAAGTCCGTCCCGCAATGGAAGGCCGCCTCCTTGCCGATTTCCCTGGCCCAGGCTTGGGAGAAGTTGGAGCCAGCAGTGGCCTATCAACTCACCGCGACCGCCCTGAATCCGAAGGGCGATCCAAAGGGCGCCCCGGTCTTGACGAGGGTATTCCAGAAGTCGCCGCCTTTTCCAGGGAATCGCTGGGAAACTGTTTCCGATTCGAGCGCCAGGATCAGACAGCATCTCGAAACCCTCAACGCCAGCACCAAGCATGCGCCCTTTTGCGATCCGATGCTCACGGGGTCTATGTGGCATTACCACAGCAAGTGCCAGGAGACCTACCCCTATGTCGGTTACGGAGCCGTCGTCGCGCACCTCACCCTCGTGCGATTGGTCGACACGGCCGAAGCAAAACAGGAGTTGACGATGAAAGCCGCCCTAGCCGGCGAATGGCTGGCGGCCAACGCAGGTGTACACAGTCTGTGGGTCTATCATTGGAAGGATTGCATCCAGACGCCGTTTGGTGGCCTGGCCTTCGTCGAGTTATTCAAGGCCACGGGCGAAAAACGGTGGGCGGAGTACGCGCGCCGGTTCGCCCTGACCCTGCAAAAGACCCAACTGCCGAATGGGACCTGGCGATGGATGGGTGGAGATGGGATAAGCGGAGAATCCCAGGGTGCTTCCGACGCGTCCAAAACGCCATATCCAGAATATGATGCGGCGCCATTCCTGTATTTCCTCGGTCGCTATCGCACGGAGGTTCACAACGACGAGTTTCTCGAAACCGAACGCAAGGCCCTGGCCTGGGAGATGGACCATAGCCTCAAGACTTTCTACTGGCGTCCGCAACAGTGGGCTGCCTCACATTTTATAGACTGCTATCGATCTACGGCGCCCCTGCCCCCAACCCGTTTGTGCCAGTATCTGCTGGAATGTCCCTGTCCAGGCGCCAAGGTCGATCCTGCCGCGATCGCCGAGGTGATCCGCTACTGCGAGGACCGCTTCCTGGATTGGAGCAGTCTCTCGCCGGGATTCACTCCATTCCCCCGTGCGTCATTCGTTGAACGAGATACCTCGCATCTGTCCCGCCTCGCCCTGGTCATGGCCCTGGCCGATCAGGCCAATGGTCAACAGTACTACCGCTCGCGGATTGACTACTTGATCGGCTCGATCTACGCCCTGCAATCCCCGACGTCGGGCGTCATCCCATGGGAACCAATGCCTGAAGGTTGGTCCCTTGATAGTCCAGGAGGATATATGACCTTCAAAATGGCCGAAACCGCCGAGAATCTGCTCCGCATCGCCGAAATCCTGCAACCATCGTCCCCCCAGAAGGCGAAATCCAAATAACCGGCGGCCCCAGCGGTGATTGATAACTGCCAACGGACAAGCGAGAATTGACAACCAACAGACTGAAGAAGGGATGGCCTTCCGTTTCCTTGCCCGCGACACCGAAGCGCCCTACGTGGACACCTGGGCGAACCTCGGCCCCGGCCCCGAGACGCGCCAGTATCAGGCCCAATACCTCGACGGCGACGACCTCGTCGGCCCGCTGAGCGACGTGCTGCTGGTGACGGTGCCGGAGAAGTGACTCGGGGCGGGCACCTACCGGTTTGAGTCGACGCGTAGCCCAGAATAGTGTGTGGGACCGGAAAAGGTAAACACAACCCAACCCCATGAAAGGAAGCGTTCCATGAAGACCTACCTCTCAACAGTCGCCTTCTGCCTCTCCATGCTGGTCGCCATGCCAACGACGGGCAGGGCAGCGGACGACTCATTTGCCCGCTGGCCCAGTCCGATCCCCGACGACTGCCCGTTCGAGCGGTCGAAAGACCTCGGCAGTATCGGCCTGACCGGCCGCCATCGCGAGTATACCGGCGCGGACTACTGGTATCCCACGTGGGCCGCGGACGGGCACCTGTATTCCGGCTGCGGCGACGGAAACGTACAGGGCAGGAAGATCTGGAATGCGGGCATCGTCAAGATCGTCGGCGACGACCCCCTCGCGCTCGACTTCCGGTATCTGGGTGACTTCAATGTCGGCGCAGGCGTTCGGAGATACAACAGCGCCAACCTGATCAAGGATGGCACGTGGTACTACGGGCTGGAGGACGGCTGGAACACGTCTTCCGACGTCGGCGTCGCCCGGTTCTGGGGTTTTCTATGTTCGCGGGATTACGACCGGGAAGTGGGCCGGCTCACCGAGATCACCGACAAGAAGCTGTGGAGGGTCAAGGACAATCCCTACTGGAAGGATCCGACCGGAATCCAGGCCCGCCATTACCCCAGATCGATGCCGATTGGGGAGTATCCCCGGTACGACAACGACCAGTGGCCGCCTCGCTTCGGCGGGTTCTTCGACGAGCCGCCGAGGGTCAATCGCATCCGCAACCCGCGCTTCGTCGATTTCGGCAAGAACCTGGAACACTCGCCCGACGGCTACGCCTACATGACGGCGCACGGTTCGGAGGGCAAGAAGCCGCCGGAATGGGCCAACGGCGACTCGATCTACTTGCTGCGCGCTAAGCCAGCCGAGATCATCAAGCCCGACGGGTGGGAATTCTTCGCGGGCCTGGACGAGAAGCAAAACGCCGTCTGGGTCAAGAAGGTCGCCGAGGCCAAGCCGCTGCTGACGTGGACCGACAAGCTGGGTTCTGCCGCGGTCACGTACAATGCGGGGCTGAAAAGGTACATCATGTGCGTTTCTCCGCTGGTCGTCACCGACAACGACACCAAGAAGGTGAAGAAATTGTACTCGGCCAAGGGGTGCCTGCTGCTGGAGGCCGACCGTATCGCCGGCCCGTGGCGGGTCTTCCAGTTCCTGGAGGACTTTGGTCCGAACGCCTACACGATGTCGGTCCCGTCGAAGTTCATCTCGGCCGACGGTCGGACGGCGTGGTTATTGTATTCGGCGGGTTGGGGCGCCGGAGGACTGAAACCGAACCCGCCCGGCAGCAAGTACGCGGCGTGTTTCCAAGAGATCGTATTCACAGCACGAGGAGATGCAAGATGAGTTCGGTAGCACAGACGTTTGGTGGTTCCGTCGTCCTGTTCCTGTCAGCGTGTCTTACGGCCGGCGGCGCCGAACCGCGTGCCGAACCGGCGCCGTGGGTGACGCACCCGTTCAACGGCAAGAACCTCGACGGATGGAAGGCCAACCCCTCCAAGAACGGCGAGAACCTCTGGCGCGTCGGCAAGGCGGAGGTCGATCCGAACGACCCGAAACGACTGGTGGTCAAGGAGGACGGGAGCGACCTGGTCAACGTGGGCGTCGGCCAAGATCTGTTGACCGAGGCTCGCTACGGCGACTGCCGCATCGAGATCGAGGTCATGGTCCCGAAGGGTTCCAACTCGGGCATTTACGTGATGGGCAAGCACGAGGTGCAGGTGCTCGACGGCCTGAATGAGCGCGCGTACCCGAAAGGCAACATGGGGGCGATCTACGGCGTTCGCGGCCCTTCGTACTTCCCCGCGGCGTGGCTTGATCGTGACTGGCGAGACAAGGAGTGCATCGCTTGGCTGAAGAGCGACGAGTACGCGAAGTGCGTGGCGAAGGTGCTCAAGCAGCCGGGCGAGTGGCAGAAGTTCGTCATCGAGTTCCAGTTGGGAAAGTCCGACCCGACCACCAAGCAGACCACCCCGGCCAGATTCGTTCGCGTGGAACTCAACGGCGTGTTGATTCACGACAACTTCGAGATGGAGCGCGGCGCCCGGTCGCCCGGCCCGCTTTATCTGCAAGGCAACCACGGGCCTGTGGCCTATCGCAACATCAAGATCACGCCGCTGGGCAGCGACAAGAAGGAACCTACCCCAGGAGAGACCAAGCCATGAGCCACAAACCCAATCGACGCAAGTTTCTCATCTCCGCCGGTGCTGCCGGCGCGGCGGGGATCGGCCTGTGCCACGTCGTTCCTGCCCGCGTTCTCGGCGGTGCGGAGGGGCCGCCGCCGAGCGAGGCGCTGCGCTATGCCATTATCGGCGTGGGCGGACTGGGCAGCGCCATCGCCAGCGGTTGCGTCACTGCTGGCAATAAGCATCGCCGGTTGATCGCCATCTGCGATTGCGACCCCAACCGACTGGAACAGATGCGGGGGCGGTTTGCGCCCCTCGTCAAAGAAAACCAGGGCCACGAATTGGCCTGTTACCTCGACTTCCGCGACCTGTTGGAGCGTACCGACCTCGACGTCGTCCACGTCGGCACGCCGCCGCAGTGGCACGCGCTGATTTCGATCATGGCCATGCAGATGGGCATCGACGTGATGTGCGAGAAGCCGATGGTCCGGTTCATCAACGAGGGCCCGAGGGTCATCGAGGCGGCCAAGCAGTACGGTCGCATCTGCCTGGTCGACAGCGGCTGCTTCCACGATATGTCGCGCACGGCGGCGGTGGCCCGTAAACTCGCGCGGGCCGGCCTGCTCGGCCAGCCGCTCACCGGCCGCAGGCTGCTGCCCCACAACGGCGGCCGGACCAGGGCCTTGCCGAAGACCATCGCGCCGCCGGAAGAGAACCCGGCGAGGGACATGTGGTGCGGCCCGTCCCCCTGGATCCCTTGGCGCGGCGGCCCGTTCCGGCACTTGTGGAACTACGACAACGGCATGCAGGCCGACATCGGGGCGCACCACGTCCCCACGGTGGTCGAGTGCCTGAACAAGTTCGGCGAAGACCCGGTCGAGATCGTCGGCGAAGGTCACTATCCGCCCGACCCGCAGTTCATTCAGCCCTATTACCGCTCGGTGCTGCGCTATGCCGACGGGACGAAACTCGTGCTCGAAAGCAGCCTCGGGCAAGAGGGTCAGCCGGCGATTGGGTTCGAGATCGCCGGGCCTAAGGGACGGATTTACGCGGAGGGACAGAAGGACACGCCGCGGAGCGACCCGCCCGAACTGCTCGCCGCAGCGGCAAAACTCCCCGACGAGCCGCGGCGCATTTCCAGCGACGAGGCGTTTCGCACGCGCAAGGACGCCTACGCCCAGAACCCCAGCGCCGAGGTGCAGTTTAGCGCCGAGAAGACCATCCACCTGTCGAACATCGCCTTCCGCACCGGGCGGAAGATCATCTGGGATCCGGCCAAGCAGACGATCGTCGGCGACGACGAGGCCGCTTCCCTATTGAACCTCCCCGTTCGCGCGCCCTGGCGACTCTACTGAGAAGAAAGGAACCGAAAATGGATACCATTCTGAAGGAACTGAATCTCGACAAGGCCATGACGCGCGAGGATGCGGCGAGCAATCGCGAGGTGATCGCCAAACTGGTGGCCGCCGGGCCGAAGGCCGTCGAACACCTGGTGAATCGGCTGGCCGATAACGGCGACCCGACGGCCCAAGTGGCGTTGCACGCGATGGCTTTCGCCGTAGGCGCGCCCGGCAAGGAGGAGCACCTTAAGGGTTTCGTCGATGCGTTGGCCGCGCAACTGCAGCGAGACCTGCCTCAGGGGACGAAGTATTTCCTGATCGAGCAGCTTCAGTTGACCGGCGGCCGACAGGCCGTGCCGGCCATCGCCGCCAACCTGGGCGAAAACGCGCTGGCGGACCCCGCCTCGCGGGCGCTGACGCGGATCGGCGGGCCGGATGCGGCAGCCGCGCTGCGCGAGGCCCTGCCGAAAGCCAAGGGCCGGGCGCGGCTGTCGATCATGCAGGCCCTGACGGACCTCGGCGACCGGCAATCGCTCGATGAGTTCCGCAAGACCGCCAAGGACGAAAACCGCGACGCCCGCGTGCTGGCCCTGTTCTCTCTTGCCGACTTGGGCGACGCCTCTTCGACGGATCTCGTCCTCGGTTCGGTCGACGGGAAGCCGCGTTTCGAGCGGATGCAGAACTTCCGCGCCGCGCTGCGTTTGGCCCAGCGGCTTAAGGAGGCGGGAAAAGCTTCCGAAGCGAAACGGGTCTATCAGGAGGTTCTGAAGCGCTGCACCGGCGATCACGAGTCGCACGTGAAGCAGGCCGCCGCACGCGGGCTGCTGATGCTGGCAGGGGGGCAGAAATAGAGACGATTGGCATTGGGCCGCTAACACCCGCTGACCCCCCGCGCATGAGAAAGGCCCAGCTTGCCGCAGGCCAGGCCGCTATCCTACGGTTCCAGTTCTGCCGCGGAGCGGCTTAGTTCAACCACCGGTTCTTCGGAACGCTGTCAGCCCAGCTTGCCTGCGGCGGTCACCCCAACCTCCGCAGCGAAGGTCCATTCCAGCAAGCGTCGGCGTGCCCCTCCTCCGCAGGCAAGCGGTCGCGAAATGCTTCAGATGGCCGTGGACCTGGATTCGTTGCTCCAGATAGACGAAGGGGACCATGAAGGGCACCTTTCCACCTTTACGTTATCGAGCATAATCGAGGAAATCCAAGAACTTGGAACTTCTTGCGGTGGGGGGGCTTTACGTTTCCGCAGGGGCACCGCATAATACCAGTCGAACCGTTCGACTTGACTCCTCGGCGTGCGCCAGGGGTTGAACGGTTGCTGCTGATCCCATGCCCCTTGTTGTGAAGCGTTTTCCGGCAAACTATAATCGCAGAACCCATGCAACCCAACTGCGAGAAGCTCCATGCGATTCCTGCTGATGCCAATCTGCCTGACCTTGCTCTCTGTCGTCGCCTTGGCCGCCGAATCCGAGGAGGGATTCACACCGCTTTGCGACGGCAAGACCTTCGACGGCTGGGAGGGCAACCGGCAGGTCTTCCGCATCCAGGATGGGGCGATAGTAGGCGGGAGCCTCCAGGCCGTATTCCCAGTCGGTCAGGGGCGGGCGGCCGGCTTCACGGCCGGGACGGCAGGCATGCCCGCCGTCTTCCGCAAATCGTAGCAGTACAAGCCGTCGTGGCCGCGAACGAAGAGGCGGCCGTCAACGACAGGGTAGATTACCGGCTGGTTCGCGTAGGCGGTGTCGGGCGTGTGCAGCGGCACCCATTGGCCTTCGCCGGCGTGCCTGGTTTCACGGGCCGCGTTGCCGGCGGGCACGACGCGGAAGTCTTTCGGGTCGGCCTCGAGCATGAAGAACGACTGCCCGCCGTGACGCCCCTCGGGCTGAATGAAAACACGGCCGTCCACGGCGAACATCACCTGCGTCCGAGCCCCGCCGGCCTTGGCGGTGGCCACTTTCTCGCCGCTGGGGAGCTTGAGGCAGAACGTCTCGGCGGCGCCGTCGATGTAGACGTGGCCATTGGCGATGGTCAGCGCCAGCTTATCGATGGCCGGGTGCGGAGCGGTCACCGCCCACGCTTTCTGCATGCCCTGCTCGCCGAGGCGATAGCAGAGCACCTGCGTGTCCTTTCCGAAATCGGCCTCGCCGGCCTTCCCGCCCTTGGTCACGTCATAGCCTACGAGGTAATTGCCATCGACAATCGGGTAAACATCGCCCAGACCCCAGAACGGTGACTCAGCGGTCCAAATCGCCTTGCCGGTCTTCGCGTCGAGGCACGAAATTATCGTCTTGCCCTTTTCCCCGCCGCCGGACACCAGCACGCGCTCGACGTTGCCCTTCCGCCAGACCAGGAGGTTCCCCGTCGGGCCTTTCCAGAGTTGCTTGCCGCTGGCGCGGTCCAGACCCACGGTGCCGCCGGCGCTGGCCACCAGCACGCCGTCGGCCACCACAGGCCCTGTCGCGCCCGCGCCGAATGCGCTTGCGCCCGAGGAGTATTCCCATAGCAGCTTGCCCGTCTTGGCATCCAGTGCGTATACGCGCCCGCCATAGTCGCCCACGTA
>JBEKCP010000111.1:0-11895 GCA_050014815.1 Thermoguttaceae bacterium
GCCAGGGTCTGGAGACCGAAGAGCCGCAGGAATCGCTGGGTGGTGGAATACTTTGCGGCGCGGCGCTTGCCCGGCTCCTTCTCGACCCGCAGCAGTCCCCGGTGTACCAGTTGCACCAGGACCTGGCCGCTGGGCTTGCCCCGCATCTTGCCGACCTGGTCGCCGGTGACGGGCTGCTGGTAGGCGACGATGGCCAGCACGTCGACGGCGGCCTGGGAGAGCCTCGCCTCGCGGACCCGGCCGTAGAACCGATCGCGGAGCGAGTAGAAGGGCTTGCGGAGCCGCATCCTGTAACCCTCGCCGTCGTGGGCGATCTGGTAAGGGCAGCCGGCGGCGACGTAGCGGCCGTTGAGGTCGTTGACCATGGCGGGGATCTCGCCGGGTTCGACGCCCCGCATCAGCTCGGCGGCCCGGGCCTCGCAGAGGGACTGCCCCTCCCGCTGGCCCACGAAGAGCATCGCTTCCAGGATGCTCCGCGGGGTGACGGGGCAAGGGGGGCAGGAGGGATTGGGGATTGGGGATTGGACGTCCGTCGTCCGTGGTCCGTCGTCCGTGGTCAATTGTGACTGGCCGCCTGCAACTGACGACTGACCACTGACAACTGACGACTGCGGGCCGCTTCCCCCTCCCAACCCATCCCCCTTGAGCCTCGGCGCGGTCCCCATCACTTGGGCAAACGCCTGGGCGAGCTCGTCCAGCGAGATTCCCTCGGGGGGAGGCGGATCGGGGGCAGAGTCTTCAGTGGGTGACATGGCAAGCAAGGATGAAGGATAAACACTGGAGACAGTCCTTCTTTTCGCTCCTTCCTCCTTTATCCTTCCTCCTTCATCCTTTTCCTCCACACCGCTTGGCGACCTGCTGCTGCATGAAGCGCAGGCCATCGGCGGCCAACTGCTGCTCGCTCTGGTACATGCGGCGCCAGATCTTCGTGGCGGCCGCGAGCTTGTCCAGGGCCAGGCCGAACGCCTCGATCACCATCAACCCATCGTAGCCGATCTCCTTGAGCGTGTCGAAGGTCTCGGTCCAGCGGACGTTCCCCTGGCCGGGCGTGCTGCGGTCGTTCTCCGAGATGTGGACGTGGATCAGGCAGTCCTTCAAGGCGCGGATCGCCCCGGCGGTGCTCTTCTCCTCGATGTGCGAGTGGAAGGTGTCATACATCATCTTGCAGCGGGGGTGGCCCACGTCGCGGCAGAAGCGGGCGCCGTCGGCAGCCGTGTTCAGCAGGTAGCACTCGAAGCGATTGAGGTACTCGATGCCCAGATTCACCCGGCAGATCTCGGCGTGCTCGGCGACCTGTTGCATGCTCTGGACGGCCCAGCGCCACTCGTCGGGGGTGGGACCGGCGCCGGAGAAGTAGCCCAGCGCCGAATGGAACGGCCCGACCAGGGCCGTGCAGCCGGCGGCGGCCGCGCAGTCCAGGGCCCCCTTGTTGCCGGCCACGCCCTTGCGGCGGACCGCGGCGTCGGGGCTCATCGGGTTGTCGTCGGCCCCACGGACCGTCACGCCCGTCCGCGCCAACCCCGCGTCGTCCAGCCGCTTGCCCCACTGGGCGTACTTCTCGACGTCGCACTCGAAGATCGGGATCTCCACCGCGTCGAATCCGATTTTTTGGACCTCGTCCAACAGGGGCAACACCCCGTCGTGGAGCGTATCGGTCCATAAGAGCAGGTTCAGTCCGTAACGCATGCTAGGTCTCCTCAATGGGTCTTGTACCTGGAATCGTGCAAGGAAGAAGAGGGCAGCCGCCATTTCCCTCCCGGGTGTTCACTTCCCGCCCTCACTGCCGGCCCGAGTGCCCTGGTACAGGAACCAGACCCCTGGCGGAAGGGCGGCGACGAGCAGGGCGCCGTCGAACACAGCCTCCATTGTCGACCGCTCGCGATGGAAGAAGAAGGGGACGCTGTCGGGCAAGATCTGGGCAAGAAGAATAAGGCCCCCTGCCAGTCCGAGGGCCAAAAGACCCGCGCCAATGCCGCATTGGTCGTCTGCCGTCATTGTACTGCTCCTTCCTGTGCCATCTTGACGGGGATGCCCTCCCACAACTCGTGCCGGCGGCGCCGGATCAACTGCCGGGCATCCGGAAAGACCCCGACGATCGATTCCGGCAGCGGGGCGAACCCGACCCGCCGCATGACCTGGTTGAGCCGCACTAATAGTTTGTCATCTTCGAGGTAATCCCACAAGATCCGCTCCCGGCAAAAAAGGGAGATCATCGGGGCCAACCGCTCCGTGGGCCGGGCGGCCATCCGGTTGACGGCGTCCTGGACTATCCGCGGGTCGACCGACTCGATCGCCGCGTAATACGTCTCCAGGCTTGCCGGGTACTCCGCCGCCAGTTGGGCGTCCAGGAGGAGTTCGACCAGCAGGTGGCCGAGGAAGCTTGCGCGGAAGCCGGCGTCCGGCCCGAGCACGCGGCGGGCTGCGGCGGCCAGCTCCAGCGAAGTCTCGGCGAAGGCCCGGGTCCCGTGGAAGCGGGCGTCGTCGCGGAAGTGCCCGAGGATTCCGCCGGCCACGGCCGCCACCCGCGGATCGGGGTCGCTCTCCAGCGACGCGGCCTGCCTGGCCCGGACGCGAGCCTGCCGGTCCGCCACCGCCAGCCAATCGGGGACTGCCGCCCCGGCCGCGAAGTACGGCCGGTCGACAAACGGCAGGGCGTGGGCGAGGTAGTTCATCGGAGCGACCTGACGGGGGCACTCCCAGAGTGCAAATCCAAAATCCAAAATCTGAATACCCTTGCACGATTCCGGGAGGTTCGGCACCCCGCGTCACGCCGCAACCCCCGGACGCAGTCCGGGGGCTTTCCTCCCAGAATCACGCGCGTCTATCTAGAATCCAAAATCCCTTTACGCCGGGATCTCGACCCACTGCCCCCGCTGGGCGCTCTCCAGCACCGACTGGCAGACCCGCTGGGTCCGCAGCGCGGTCCGCATCGTCGGTTGGAAGGCCGGACCGCCCTCCAGGCTCGACAAGAAGTCGGCAAAGCCGTTGATGAACGTGTGCTCGTAGCCGATCGTGCAGCCCGGCACCCACCAGTTCCTCATGTACGGGTGCTCGAAGTTCGTCACGTGGATCCTCTGCCAGCCGGTCAAGTGGTCCTCGATCTTCTTCCCGGTGAGCGGGTCGGCGTAGCGGAAATACTGGAGGATGTGCGGGTCCTCGAGGTCGAAGAAGACGGCGCCGTGCTCGCCGTTGAGCTCGAAGGTATTGTAGTTCTTGCGTCCACGGGCGTAGCGGGTGCTCTCGAACGTGCCGATCGAGCCGTTGGCGAAGATGGCCAGGAACATGCAGGCGTCGTCGATGGTGACCGGCTCCAGCTTGCCCGTCTCCGCGTGTATCCGCTCCTTGATGAAGGTCTCGGTATGGGCCACCACGCGGCGGATGGGGCCGTTGAGCCACTCGGCGGTGTCGATCGCGTGGGCCAACAGGTCGCCGGTCACGCCGGAGCCGGCCACGCGGGCATCGAGCCGCCACAGCGCCATGCCGCCCTGCGGCACGTCGGAGGAGATCGTATAGTCCTGGTTGTAGGTGGCGCGGTAGTGGAAGGGTCGTCCGATGCGGCCTTCGTTGATCAACTGCTTCGCCAGCGAGATGGCCGGCACGCGGCGGTAGTTGAACGAGACCATGTTGGCCACGCCCGACCGCTCCACCGCCGCCACCATCTCCTCGGCCTCGGCCACGTTCATCGCCAGCGGCTTCTCGCAGACGATCATCTTGCCGGCCTGGGCCGCCGCGAGCACCACCGCGCGGTGCGCCACGTTGGGGACGCAGACGTCGACCAGGTCCACGTCCGTGCGCCCGACGGCCCGGCACCAGTCGAGCTCCATCGACTCGTAGCCCCACGCCTGGCGGAAGTTCGCCAGCTTGTCCTTCTCCTCGGGCCGCGCACAGCAGACCTTCAACACCGGCTGGTGCTCGTGGGGAAAGAAGTGGTTGACCTGGAGCCAGGCGTTCGAGTGGGCGCGGCCCATGAAGCCGCAGCCGATCATCGCAATGTTCAACGGTTTCGACATGGTGTCACCAGCTCCTTACGTGTTAGTTCTCTTTGGCCTTGGCCAACTCCGCCGCCGCGGCCTGGAGTTGTTTCTCGATATTCTTGACTTCCGCCGGGTCGTCCATTTGTTTGCGGGCCCCGGCCAGTTGCTGCCGCAGGGCCTGGAGCCTCTGGTTAAGGACGTCGATCCTCTTCTTCTGCTTCTTGTCCATCATGTGAGATCCTCCATTTGCAGCAGCCGGTCCGCCAGGGCCAACGCCTCGTCACGGGTGTGGACCTCGCCGTCCAGTTGGGCCCCGCGGAGCCGATCCAGCAGGGTCTTGTAAATTGGCCCGGCGGGAATGCCGCGGGCCACCAGATCGTCGCCGGTGGCCAGGGGCGGCGGGTCGAGCCGCTCACGCGGTTGCTCCAGCAGCGTGCGGCACCAGGCGGCCGCTTCCGCTCCCTCCGGCGAGTCCGCCTCGTGGAGCGCCGCCAGATCGTCGATCCAGGGGTGTACCACCAGCGGCTGCACGCGGGACCACGGGGCCGCGGATGCCCCGCGGAGCGACTCCCGGTGCTCGACCAGCCAGGCGGCCTCGTCGACCTCGCGGTTGGCCAGCCGCCAGCGGAGCCCGAGGTCGCCGACCCGCCGGGCGTCGGCCGTCGCGTCCGGCGGGGCGTCGGCCGCCGCGCCCAGCAGGGCGGCCAGGGCCAGCGGGAAGGAGGGCTCGCGGAGCCGCTCCAGCACCGCCAGGGCCCGGTCGAGCCGCGACCCGGGCACCATGCGGGGCATGGTCGCGCTCGGTGCCCGCCCCGCCTCGTCGCGCGGCACGATCTCCGGCAAGACGGCCTCGGCCAGGCCCAGATCCACCAGCAGGCGGATGCCCCGGGCCCGGCCCGGATCGACCAGCATCCGCCGCATCTCCATGGCGATTCGCTCGGGGCTGACGACGGTGATTTGGCCGGCCATCTCGCCGAGCGCGGCGGCCGTTTCACTCTCCAGCACGAAGTCGAGCGTGGCCGCAAACCGGACCGCACGGAGCAATCGGAGCTTGTCTTCGGTGAAGCGGTCCCGCGGCGGACCGATCGCGCGGACAACCCGCCGCGCCAGGTCCTCCTGCCCGCCGACAAAGTCGATCACCTGCCCCTGGAGGGGGTCGTAGAAGAGACCGTTGATCGTGAAATCCCGCCGCAGGGCATCTTCCCGGGCGGAGCTGAAGGTGACGTGGTCCGGCCGCCGCCCGTCGCTGGTGGCCGAGTCGCGGCGGAACGTCGCCACCTCGATCATCCCCGCCTGCTCCGGCCCACGCACCGTCATGACGCCGAAAGCGGCCCCGATAGCTAAGGTGCGGCGGCCGAACCGATCACGGATTTGGCGGGGCGTGGCGCTGGTGGCCACGTCGAAGTCCTTGGGCACTCGGCCCAAGAGCTCGTCGCGGACGCACCCGCCCGCCCAATACGCCTCGAACCCCGCCTCGCGGAGCCGGCGGACCACCCCCAGGGCAAAACGGCGTTGCTCGTCGGGCACAATCATGAGTCCGGCATTATGGACCGCCGCCGCCTGCTTGGCAAGCCAGCGGCCGGGGGCAGAGGGATTGGGGATTGGGGATTAGCGGGCAAGCCCGGCGCGTCGCTTGCGGTTTCGCCCGACACTTGTCATTTCCGGGGCTTAAACCATAATGACACGGGAGTTGGGGAAGTAGCTGCCATGACGGAACCGCACCGAGAGGAAAACCCGCCGCCCGGTCCCTACCCAGGGGGTCGATACCCCTGGGAGGAAATCCCGCCGGGGGCCCCGCAAGCGATCGTCGACGCGCTGGGCGGGCCGGACGCCTATCGAACCCGCGACGCACGCGACCCGGTCCGCGTGGTCTGCTCGGGCGAGCCCGCCGACTGGCACGACCGTGGCCAACTCGTCCTGGAAGACGGCACGCCGCTGGGGATCACCGACTCGCTGCCCCCAGACCTGCCGCCCGGATATCACGACTTTTATTTCGACCGCGGTGCGGGCCAGATGCGGCTGATCGTCGCGCCCCGGAAGTGCGCGCTGGGCGACGGCCGGCGGTGGGGCTGGGCCGTCCAGCTCTACAGCACGCGAAGCCGCCAGAGCTGGGGCATCGGCGACCTGGCCGACCTGCGGCGGGTGGCCCAGTGGTCGGCGGGCCTTGGCGCGGGGCTCCTCCTGGTCAATCCGCTTGGGGCCGCCGCCCCGACCCTCCCCCAGAACCCAAGCCCCTACTACCCGTCCAGCCGCCGCTTCCGCAACCCGCTCTACCTCCGCATCGAGGAAGTGCCGGGGGCCGAGTGCCTGGGGACAGAGCTGGACCGGTTGGCCGCCACCGGCCGCGGGCTCGGGGCCGACCGCCGCCTGGACCGCGACCGCGTGTTCCGGCTGAAAGACGAGGCCCTGCGGGCGATCTGGGCCGGCGGGGACTGTCCCGATTTTCGCGGGCACCGTGCGCAGCATGGTCGCGAAAATGGGACTGTCCCCTTTGGCACGCCCGCTTGCGGATCGCAAGACCCGGACTTCCACGCCTTTCGCCTCCAGCAAGGCAAAGACCTGCGGCAGTTCGCCGCCTATTGCGTCCTGGCCGAGCAGTTCGGCGAGGACTGGCGGCGCTGGCCCGCGGAGTACCGGCGGCCCGACGCCGACGCCGTGCGGACGCTGGCCGAGCAGAACCCGGCCGACGTGACCTATCACGAGTGGCTGCAATGGCTGCTGGACCGGCAGTTGGCCCGTGCGGCCCGCGAGCTGTCCATCGTGCAGGACCTGCCCATCGGATTCCACCCCGGCGGCGCGGACGCCTGGATCTGGCAAGACCTGCTGGCCGAGGGCGTCTCGATCGGGGCCCCGCCCGACGCCTTCAACGTCGAGGGCCAGAACTGGGCCCTGCCGCCGCTGGTGCCGGCGCGACTCCGCGCCGCCGCATACGAGCCGTTCATCCAGACGATCCGCTTTGCGATGTGCCGCGCCGGCGGCCTGCGAATCGACCACGTGATGGGCCTGTTCCGCCTCTGGTGGATCCCCGAGGGCCGGCATGCCTCCGAGGGCGTCTACGTCCGCTACCCGGCCGACGACCTCCTGGGAATCGTGGCCCTGGAAAGCCATCGGGCCGGCGCCATAGTGATCGGCGAGGACCTGGGCACGGTCGAGCCGGGCGTCCGCGAGCGGCTCGCCGATCGCCGGGTTCTCTCCGTCCGGCTGCTCTGGTTCGAGGAGAAGCCGCCGGCCGAGTACCCGCTGCTCTCGCTGGCCGCCGTCACGACCCACGACCTGCCCACCATCGCCGGCCTCTGGACCGGCGCGGACGCGGCGGCGCAGAAGGCGATCGGAATGCCGGTGAACGAGGAGATGCCCAAGCTGCGGAAGCGGCTCCTCGAGACGCTCGGCGTCGCGGAGGATGCCGCCCTGGAGGACGTGATCGAGAATGCCTACGCCGCGCTTGGCGGCGCCGGCTCGATGCTGGTGACGGCGACGCTGGAGGACGCCCAGGCCGTCCCCGAGCGGCCGAACATGCCCGGCACCACCGACCAGTGGCCCAACTGGTCGGTGGCCCTGCCCGAGAACATCGAGACGATGGAGGCCGCCGAGCTTCCTCGCCGCATCGCCCGGGCGCTGGGAAGCGGGCGGGGCGCGGCCCAGGGTTAAACCGCGGAGAAGAGAAGACCGATCAGCAGGGAATCATGGGTCATGGACATCCGGCAGGCCACCGAGGCGTATGAGACCTGGCTGGGAAAACAACTCAGGCTCATTCCCGCCGACTTGGAACTGAAGCACCAGCGGATGGCGGAAAGCCCGTTTCTGCTGCTGCGGGCGACGTTCTACCGCTGGGTCCAGCGGTGGCCGGAGGTCTGCCCCGAACTGGCCGCCGCCCCGGTGGTGCTCAGCGTCGGCGATCTGCACATCGAGAACTTCGGCACCTGGCGCGACGCGGAGGGGCGGCTGATCTGGGGCATCAACGACTTCGACGAAGCCTACCCGATGCCGTACGCGACCGAGCTGGTGCGGCTGGCCGCCAGCGCGATCCTGGCAGTCCGCGAAAACCATTTGTCTCTCGACCCCCAGGATGCGTGCGATGCGATCCTGGCGGGCTACCGCGAAATGCTCGATCAAGGCGGCTGCCCGTTCGTGCTGGCCCAGCGGCATCAATGGCTGCGGGACATAGCCGAGAGCGGCCTTCGTGATCCGGCGGCCTTCTGGGACAAACTCGACAAGTTGCCTACCGCCACGGAGACGATTGCCCCGGAGGTGAAGGCCGCCCTGGAGCGATGGCTGCCGCAGAAGGGCCTGCCCTACAGGGTCGTACACCGGATCGCGGGCCTGGGGAGCCTGGGCCGCCAGCGACTGGTAGCCCTGGCCGACTGGCAGGGCGGCCTCATCGCCCGGGAGGCCAAGGCCCTGGCCGTTTCGGCTTGTCTGTGGGAGAAGCCGCCGGGAGCGGCCGGCGATATTCTCTACCAGAGGATCCTCGGCACGTCGGTGCGGGTGCTCGACCCATGGGTGCAGCTTAGCGGCTCGTGGCTCGTGCGGCGCCTGGCCCCCGATTGCAGCCGCGTCGGGGTGGCGGCCCTCCCGAAGGACCGCGACGAGCAGAAGCTCCTGCACGCGATGGGCCAGGAGACGGCCAACATCCACGCGGGCGACAGTCGGGCGAAGGCCGCGATCCTGGCCGACCTCAACGAGCGAGATTCCCACTGGCTGTGGAAGGCCGCCGAGGCGATGGCCGAGGCCACTCAAGAAGACTGGAAACAGTGGCGCAAGGAGCGGGTGGCGTGAAATCTGAGTTGGTCTGTGACCCGATGGCTCAAGAGGTATGCTGCCTGGCTCGGCAATATGCCTTCCTGTTCGCTGAGGAATTTGTCGAGACGAAGCACATGCTGCTTGCTGCGACAGAAGTAACACCGATGGAGTGGCATGGCTATGAACAACTGACTCGCAAGCGACTATTGGATGTAATGGAGGGAATCCTTGGGCTTAGCTCGGAGCTATCGGACGGTCGCCCCTGCCGACTGGCTCCGGACACAAATGAGGTGTTAGCGACGGCGGCACAAACGGCTGCTCGGGCTGGCCGAGCCATCTCATGCCGGGACCTTTGGACCGCCCTGCTTGAAAGGGAAATGGGAACGCCCTCGTTCCTGATAAAACGTCTGGGTATCGATCCGAAGGAACTAAAGCAGCGTATTCAACAGGCACCGCACAACACGGCGTAGGATGTGAATAGATAGTAGGGTGCGACGAGGTACGAGTCCCACCACAAAGACTCTTTCCCTTCCAGACTCGACTCTGAACAAGGGTCGCCAGAAATGAAAATTGTCAAAGCGGCCTCTGCCGGCTCGGTCATCTCGCTAGCTGCCGCGGGAGGGCTCTGGTATTGCGCGCCCGCCGCGCTTTGTCTCACTTCCGAGCTTGTGCCTTGGGTTTTCGGCCGGGGCTCACTTAACGACTATATGGGCCGGCTCGACTGCGCCGCGGTTCTGGCACTGAGTTTCGCGGTGGGCTTTGCCGTCGCTGTCCGGGGGTTGACGCTGGCCAACAGGTGCGATGGCGTATCGCTGGTCGGCCGCGTCCTGTTGTTTCTGGGGGCGGTGGCCGCTATTGCCGCGGGGCTGTGCGTCTTGCGGGTTATTTGCCCCATGTTCAGTTCCTTCTACGCGATCGCCCGATCGGGCACGGGGCCGGACCTTCAGGCTGTTGCCGCGTGGTGGGTTTTCGGCATTGCCGCGTTCCGCCTCGGGTTTCTGTTGCTACTGGGCATGCCCGCGGCGTTACTCGCGGTTAGCATCGTGGGAATGGACGGACCGCCGCGCAAGGCTGCGCCGCGCTGGCTGACGACGGCCGGCATGCGCCTCAGCCTGACTCTCGGACTTGTGTTTACGGGAGCGTTCGCAGTCAACTGCGCGTCCGCGCACAAGTTCTATTCGGCAATCGCCGCATCCCAACCGGGGATCGACCCCGGCGACCTCGGCGCCATCTCGGCCGCCACGCTGAATGCACAGTTCCTGGCCGGCACCTGCCTCCTGCTTATGGGCGTTATCCTGGGCGCGGTGGCGTGCCTCCTCTCGGGCAGGCGGGAGAGGGAGTAATTCGTCGCGGCGCCAGCGGCGCCCCCTCACCCCCGGGTACCCGCTTGCGGGTGCCTCTCCCGAAGGGAGAGGGGAGATATTGTTCAGCGTTCGCCTCACGGGGCGATCTCGAAGCGGCTGCCGCTGGCGACGACGACCACTTGTCGGCTGACGGGCTTTCCGTCGCGGCCGGTCCAAGCCAGGGTCATCGGCCCGGCCTCGGGGCGGCCCACGTACGTCGGAACCCCCGGCCGCAGCACGTACATGCCCGCAATACGCCCCTTGTCGCGGACCGTTACGGTCACGGGTCCGGCGGCGGACGGCGGCAGGGCGAGGATGCAGGTCCTCCGCGCCTGGCCCTGGTCGCGGCGGCCGAACACCGCCCACACTTCCCGCTCCTTGGCGCCCACGGCCAGCATGTCGGGGATGCCGTCGCCGTTGAGGTCCATGATCGCGCCGCACGACTGTCCTTGCTTCAGGTCATCCGGCCCTTCCGCCCCCGCCGGCTTCGGCTGGCTGAGGGGGTCCGGCAGACCGCTCTCCGACGACGTGGCGGACGGGTCCAGGTCCAGCTCGCGGGCCCAGCCGAAGCAGGCGAAACCGCGATTGAAGAACAAGAGCGGTTTGCGATCGGCGTAGAACACCGTCATCCCCTGCCGCCCGTCCGTGT
The DNA here is from genome assembly GCA_050014815.1 of Thermoguttaceae bacterium. Classification (GTDB taxonomy): domain Bacteria; phylum Planctomycetota; class Planctomycetia; order Pirellulales; family Thermoguttaceae; genus JBEKCP01. Next base: position 10,707 of record JBEKCP010000111.1, read on the forward strand.
TCACGTCGCACGGCGCGCAGCCCATGATCTGCGGCCGGTTGGCGTTGCCGTGATAGGCCAATTCGCCGGTAAGATAGGTGACGTTGTTCCACCGGTCGGGCGACTCGCGGCTGAGCACGGCCAGGCCGTCCTTGCCGGCCACGAGCACGTCCAGCGAGCCGTCGGCGTCGAAATCTCCGCAGAGGGCGGCGACGGGCTGGTCGACCAACGGCACGATGATCGGCCGCGGGGCCTTGAACTTGCCGGGGCCTTCGCCGGCATAGAACAGCGCGCCGGCGGTGAACAGCGCCATGACGTCGGTGCGGCCTTCCGCGTTGAAATCGGCCGTCACGCACAGCCCGCCCGCGCCCAGCTTGGCAAGCGTCTCCTGGTCGGGGGCTGCGGCCAGGGGCTGCGGCTTCAGTACGCCGCCGGCGTCCCAGAGCAAGAGGAGCGGACCCTGGCCGGTGCCGGCCACCAGGGCGGGGCGCGGGCCGCCCGCGTCGATGCAATCCAGCGAGGCGCATTGGGCCAACTGGCCGCACGGCTTGGGAGCGGCGAAGGTGCCGTCGGCCGTCTGCGCGGCCAGTTGGAGCGACCGGCCGTCCCAGGAGAGCAGGTCCGCGCGGCCGTGTCCCGTGAAATCGCCGACGACCGCCACCCGGGACGCCGTGCCCAGCTTGACCTCGGCCGTCACGTCGCCGGGTTTACCGCCTTTCGGGGCTGCGCGATAGACGCGATCTCCCGCCGGGGAGAGCACGATGGCGCAAAGTCCGGCGGGCTTGCCCAGGTCGGCCACGAGGCAGCCGCGGGCCGGCCCGGCGAGCTTGCCCAGCTTCAGCGACTCGCCCCACGACATTTCCGAGCGGACGGGGAACTCCGCAAGCGGCTCGCTCTGGACGTAGCGCGCGGCCGCGGCCAGCATGCGGGCACTGCCCGCCCAAACGGCAAACAGGTCCCGCTTGTCCTTGTCCAGCACCAGTTTTCCACCCTGCCGGGAGACGGCGAACCACAGGGTCTCGATCAAGAGGGCCCCGTCCGGTTCGTCAGCCGCGGCCTGGTCGCCCTTTTCCGACAAGAAGAGGATGGCCGTGGCCGTCTTCTTGCCGGCGAAGGGCGACTTCACTTCGTCATCGTCCAGTTCCTGGCCCAGGGCGATGCTCATTTGCTTGGCGGCGGGGGCAGGGCCCTTGAGCGTTTCCACGACCTC
>JBEKCP010000112.1:0-11713 GCA_050014815.1 Thermoguttaceae bacterium
CGCCGACGGCCGCGACCGTCGGCACGCCGAGGTAGGACGCCAGGTTGTCGGCGTGAACGCCGCCGGTGGGCACGAAGCGGACGCCCGTGTGGGCGTAAGGGGCCGAAAGGGCCTTGATCATCTCGATGCCGCCGGCCAACTCGGCCGGAAAGAACTTCACGGTCCGGCAACCCAACGCCAGGGCCTGCTCGATTTCGGTGGCCGTGCTGACACCGGGCATGAAGGGCAGACCGGACTCTTGCGCCCGACCGACGATCCGGGGGTTGAGCCCCGGCGCGACCCCGAATCGGGCCCCGCAGGCGACGGCCGCGTCGAGGTTCGCCTCGCTCAAGACCGTGCCCGCCCCCACCAGGAGCTCCGGCCGGCGGGCCGAGAGGATGTCGATCACCTGTGCCGCCGCGGTCGTTCGGAACGTAATCTCGGCCACGGGGAGCCCGCCGGCCAAGAGGGCGTCGGCCAACGGAAGGGCCGCCTCGGCCGATTCGATCGCAAGGACCGGAATCACGCCGAAGGCGGCCAATTTCTGGAAGGTTGAATCGCCGCTCATGTCAAATGACTCACGGAGGAATACCGGTCGTATCAACCAGGAACGAACCGTTGTTGGCCACCGGCAGGACCGGCATCCAGCAGTTGCCCGCCACGTTGCTCGTCTTGGAAGAGCCGTGTGGATAGAACGCCAGGCCGAACCCGATGCTGTAGGCCACTTCGATCGAAGCGACGGGACCGGCGCCGGCGGTCGGTTTCATGTACTGGCCGTTCGCATACAGGCCGATCTTCTCCGTCAAGGGCACGTTGAGCGTCATCCCCAGGGTCAACTCGCCGAGCCGGCCGCCGCCGAGCTTCTCATCGTCGGGGAAGCCCATCCACATCCAACTGTCGGCCCCCGAGTCGTAGTTGTGGTGCCAGAAGAAGTTGGTTTGGTTCACGCCACGGAACGAGATATCGCCGAAGCCGGCGATCCCCTTCACGTCACGGTGGTCGTGCAGCGCAGTCCAGACGCCGAGCTCGTTGCAGGCGTTGAGGCAGTAGCCGAGCTGTCCCCGCCACTGGCCGAGGTGCGGCGAGACGCCATACACGCTGTAGGCGTCGTTGATCATCCAGTCATAACCGACGGCCATGTTGATCGGGCACTTGCAGGTGGCCCGGTGGAAAATGCCGGTCGTGATGAAGATTTGCTGCTGAACGTCGCTAAGCGGGTTGGTGGACGGCGAGACGGGATTGTTTATGGAAGTGCGGCCGTTGAGGTCGTACGCGCCGTAGCTGGCGCCGAATTGCCCGCCGAACCCATAGTCCGACAACTTCGGCAGCGGCACGCCGACGTTGCCGCCGACCACCATGCCGTTGTTGTTCTGGTAATCCCCGTCCACAATGCCCCGGAACGACTCCATGCCCGCAAAGATCACCGATCCAATCGAGGGGCAGGCGTCGCAATCGGCGCAACAGCCGCGACAATTGTCGCAGCCGCAACTGCCGCATGAGCAGGTCCCAACGTCGCAGGTGTCGGGTTGGCGCAGCTCGCCGGCGCTCTTTGAATCATCGACCAAACCGTGGAACGGCACTTGGTTGGCCGGACTCGGCGGGGCCGAGGTGGGCGACTTCTCCGGCACGAACGGACTGCCGGAGTCGGGTTCGACCTCGGCGTAGCCGACCTGGCATATCGGCCCCGAGGTGTATGTCACTTTCTGGGCCGAGCCGGTCGAGGCCGCCAGCCCAATGAGCAGGCCGAGCAGCCAAGGCAGTACTTGTAGGCTCTTCCTCATGTCCTTCTCCCTTCCTGTATGAGATTGGTTCGACAACCGCTCGTCTGACGGCGGTTCACGCAAATTGTGAAACTGGGAAGTCTTCACGATGGCTCAGCAGCATGATGGATGTTCCGGTCGTAACGAACATGCGGGCCGTATGGTTTCTATCGGTTGTACGCAGGATGCGGGACACAAAACACATTTGGCCTGATATATCTTGCCCAGATACCCCACGCGACCCAGAACGCAGGGTCTTGGCGGGGGAATAGGGATTAGGGATTGGGGATTAGGGATTGGACTGGCGTACCCCCGCCTCCCCCCCTTAGATTTTGGAGTTCGGAACGCCCCGCAGTCGAGAATCTAGAATCCTGAACCCTTTCCCCAATCCCTAATCCCCAATCCCTAATCCCTCGCCCCTACGACAGGCCGATCAGAATCCCGGCCAGGAAGACGAGCACGCCGCCCACGACCACCTGGAATACCGTGGTCGTGAAGGGGCTCTCCATGTACCGATTGCGGATCCAGGCAATGGCGAGCAATTCGACCGCGACAACTGCACTGGCGATGGCCGTAGCGGTCCAGAAATGGGGGATAAGATAAGGGAGGGCGTGGCCGATCCCGCCCATGAAGGTCATGATCGCGCAGACGGCCCCGCGGAGCCAGGGCCGCCCGCGGCCCGTCAGGCTCCCGTCGTCGGAGAGGGCCTCGGCAAAGCCCATGCTGATGGCGGCGCCGACCGAGGCCGCCAGGCCCACCAGGAACGTCGACCAGGGGACCCGCGTGGCAAACGCCGCGGCGAACAGCGGCGCCAGCGTCGAGACCGAACCGTCCATCAGGCCGACCAGCCCCGGCTGGACAACCTGGAGCACGAACAACTGCCTGGCGATCCGGGCCTCGGCCTCCTGCTCGCTTTCGGGTTGCCGATCGGGCTCAAGCTGTGCCGAGCGAACTTCGTGGTGGCGCTCCGCCTCGGCCAGGTCGCCCAACAGTTGACGCGTCTGGGCGTCGGTGGCGGTCGTCGCGGCGCGCGTGTAGAAACGCTGGGTCTCCAGCTCCATCAGCGCCACCTGACGCCGGATCCGCTGGACGTCCCATGGCTGCACCGAGGAGATCGGGTCGCGGCGGACGAACCCCTGAACATCCTGCCGCGTCAACAGCGGTATCTCCTCCCCGAATTTCGAGCGAAACAGCTCCACCAGCCGATGCCGGTGCTCGTCTTCTTCCACGCGCATGGCGTCCAACTCGGCCGCCGCCTTGGGATAGTTCGGCCGCAGCACACGGGCGAATTCCTGGAGGATCCTCCCGTCCTCCTCCTCCAACGAAATGGCCAGGGCGAGGACTTCCGCCGGCGCAAGGTCCTTGAAACGTCGCTTCATGATCGGTGCCCCATTAGCTTGATAACAGAAAAATAGAGTGCTAGCACGGCGACGGCCCAAGGGGCGACCGGACGATCAGGTGCTCCTCCACCACGCGGCCGCCGATCAGGTGCTCCTGGATGATGCGCTCGAGCACCGGGGGATCGCAGCGGGCATACCAGGACCCCTCCGGATACACCACGGCGATCGGGCCACCCGCGCAGATCCGCAGGCAGTTGGCCTTGGTGCGGTAGACCCCGCCCTCCTCGTCGAGCCCCAACTCGCCGAGCCGCCGCTTCAAGTATTCCCACGCCGCCAGCGACTGCTCTCGGGTCGAGCAGTTCGGCCTGGTCTGATCGCAGCAGAGGAAAATGTGCCGGCGGATGCCCGGCAAGCCTCTCTGTTGGGCCGTGCGGCGCTGGCGCAGGAGGAGTTCCGCAGGAGAATCGGAGCCGTTCTTGCTCATCATGCCCGCCCCGTAGCGTGGGATGCGTGAAACACATCAATGTATTGTAGGGCGTAGGAAACGCACCACAAGCGTGAGGAAACGAGCCACTGTAGCAGGGAGAGCAAGCAATCACGAAAGCCCGAAAAGACGAAAGCCCGAAAAACAGGGGGAATCCATTGAGTGTACTCAAATCGCTTCACTGGCTTCTTTCTTCTTTCGGGTCTTCGTTCTTTCGGGATTTCGTGATTCCTTTCCTCGTTTTGCCAGTCAATACCCGCTCTTGTTCTCGGAAAGGCCGCCAATACTTCTATTGCGTCGTTTGGGCAAACCGGGTAAACTGCCCGCCCTGCCAGCAAGGAGGCCAGGCACGTGAACATCATGGAGATCGTTTCCGGCCGCGGCGTCAACGGGGCGATCATCCATGTCCTGCTGCTCGTGGAAGAACTCGTCCGGCGGGGCCATCGCGTCACGCTTGTCTGCCTGCCCGGCTCGTGGTTGGAACAACAGGTCCGCCGCCGGTCGCTGCCGGTGGAATTGGTCTTGTCCGACCTGCACCGCTGGCCCATCGACGAGCTGCAGCGCATCGCGAAGATCATCCGGCAGGAGCAGATGGACCTGGTGCATACGCACATGAGTCGCGCGCATTTCTTTGGGATCCTCCTGCGGTGGTTCGCCGGGGTGCCTTCGGTGGCGTACGCGCAGGCGAACCATTTTCAACTGCACTGGATGTTCAACGACTCGGTGATTGCGGACTCGAACGCGACGCTTCGCTACCATCGGCGGTGGAACTTCGTGCGGCCGAGCCGGAGCGAGACCATCTACCTGTTCGTCGCCCGCGAGCACCTGGCGGAGATGCCGGCGGCTGCCCGTGCCGAGGCGAGGCGGCAGTTGGGGCTCGACGAGGAGTCGCCGCTCTTGGGGGTCGTCGGCAGCGTGGTGCCGCGCAAGGGCATCCACGTTGCCGTGGCCGCGATGCCCCAAATCCTGGCCGCCGCCCCCCAGACGCGGCTGGCGGTGATCGGAACCCTGGGATATGCCGAGTACGTCGATGACCTGAAGGCGACGGCCGCGCGGCTGGGCGTCGCCGAGAGGATCCTCTGGCTGGGACATCGGGACGACGTTCGAGAGATCATGCCGGCGATGGACGTGTATGTGCAGCCGTCGCTGGCGGAGCCGCTGGGCCTGGCGATCCTCGAGGCCATGGCGGTGGGCCTGCCCGTGGTCGCCTCCCGGGTCGGCGGGATTCCCGAGACCGTCGTACACGGCCAGACCGGGATCCTCGTGCCGCCGCGGGAGAGCGGGGCCTTGGCCGACGGCATTGTCACGCTGTTGAAAGATCCGGCCCTGCGAAGCGCGATGGGCCGTGCGGGCCGGCAGCGAGTCCTCCGCGAGTTCTCGCCCGACAGCCACCTTGCCCGCGTCGAGGCCGTATTCGCCCGGGTGATCCAGCGGCGCCGGGCGGCGTAAAACAATAAGGCGGAAGGCGGAAGGATGAAGGCGGAAGGCGGAAGAGCGAAGGAAAGCACCAAACACCAAGCTCGAAATCCCAAACAAATCCAAAATCCAAAATCCAAAATCCAAAATCGGCCCGGGCCGCGGATCTTGATCGTCCGCCTCAGCGCCATCGGCGACGTGATCCACAGCATGCCCATCGCCTGCGCACTCCGCGAGCGGTTTCCCAACGCGCTGCTGACCTGGGTGGTCGAGGAGCGGGCGGCCGGCGTGCTGCAAGGACACGAGGCCCTGGATCGGCTGATCGTCCTCCGCCGCGGCTGGCTCAAGTCGCCGCCGGCCGTCTGGCGACTGAGGCGGGAGTTGCGGGCGATGCGGTTCGACGTGGCCATCGAGGCCCAGGGGCTCAGCAAGGCCGCCGTCGCCGCATGGCTTTCCGGCGCGAAGCGGCGGATCGGCATGGGGGGCATCTGGGGCCGCGAACTGAGTCCCTGGCTCAATACGGAGCTGGTCAACGGCGATGGCCTGCACGCCGTCCAACGGAGCCTCCGCTTGCTCCGTCCGCTGGGGATCGAGTCGCCGGCGATCCGCTTCCAGGTTGCCGACCTTCCGGCCGACCGCGCCGCCGCCGAGCGGATGATCCGCAAAGCGGGACTTGAGCGCGGGTTCGTGCTGGTGACTTGCGGGGCGGGCTGGGCCTCGAAGCTGTGGCCGGCCGACCGGCATGCCGCCGTGGCCGCCTACCTGGGGCGGCGGTGGAAACTGCCGAGCCTGCTGACCTGGGGCAACGAAGAGGAGCACCGGCGAGCGGAAGCGATTGCCGCGGAGGCGGCCGGGCACGCCCGCGTCGCACCCCCCATGACGCTCCTGGAGCTGGCCGCCCTGGCCCGCCGGGCCCGCTTCTGCCTCGGCTCCGATACGGGGCCGCTGCACCTGGCCGCCGCGGTCGCCGCGCCGTGCCTCGGGCTCTACGGCCCCTGGCCCGCCGACAAGCACGGCCCCTGGGGACCACAGAACGTGACAGTCCAGAAAATGTGCATGCAGGGCTCGACCCGCCAGCGGCGCCATGCCGGGCCGGTCTACATGGAAGCCATCGACGTACCCGCGGTCTGCGAGGCCTGCGACCGCCTGCTGGCGAGCAACCCCCAGAGGGCATCCGCATAATCATGTTGAAATCGACCTCCTTAAGATTTCATCGTTACCGGCGGCCGATCTTGATCGCGGCCGCGGTGCTCGGCGGCGTGCTATGGTTGGCGTCGCAACTCCGGCCCACCGGCCCGGCCGAAGGGACCTCGCTGCAGGGCGAAGTCCGCCAGCCACCGGCGGCAAAGACGCTCCGCATCGGCACGTTCAACATCCACGGTTGCCGCGGCGCAGACGACTGCCGCGACCTCGACCGCGTCGCCCAATCGATGGAAAAGCTCGATTTCGTCGCCCTCAACGAGGTCCACGGTCCGCGCCCGTGGGAGCGGCTCGACCAGGCCGGCGAGTTGGGCACCCGCCTGGGCATGGCCTGGCTCTTCGCCCCCAACACGCGGATGTGGTATTGCCTGGAGTCGGGCAACGGACTCGTGAGCGCCCTTCCCGTCAGCTTCTGGCAGCGAATCCCCCTGGTCCATCGCAGCGATCGCGGATACCGCAACGCGGTGCTCGTGGGACTCGAGCAAGGCGGACGAACGATCCGCGTCCTGCTGACCCACGTGACCCGCCACGACGACCGCTCGCGGCACGAGCAGCTCCATGCGGTGGGCGACCTGTTCCTGTCGCTGGCCCAGCCCGCCATCCTGTTGGGCGACTTGAATTCCAGCGCCGCCGATCCCGAGATCCGGCGGCTGTTGGATGCGCCGGGCGTTCGCGACCCGGTGGGCGAGATCCTCGGGACGGACGATCCCGAGGCGCCGCGACGGATCGACTGGATTCTGGCCCGGGGTATGCGATGCGTCGCCGCGGGACTCCGCGACGAAGGCGCCTCCGACCATCCCCTGGTCTGGGCCGAGTTGGAGTAAACTATGGCTGAGGCGTTGTCACGGGCGGTATGCGGAATCGTCGGAGGGGCGATGGATCTCGCCCTCCGCCGCTTCCCGCCCGTGGTGCGCATCGAGACCACCAACGCCTGCAACGGCCAGTGTACGATTTGCCCCCGCCGCGCCATGCGGCGGCCGATCCGGCAGATGGACGACGGCCTGTTCGGCCGGATCGTCGACGAGTGCGCCGAAAACGGCTGCCGCGAGGTCCACCTGCACAACTTCGGCGAGCCGCTCATGGACCCCCGCCTCGCCGAGCGGATCCGCTACGCCAAGCGCCGCGGCATCCGCCGGGTCAAGATATTCTCCAACGGCTCGCTCCTGGACCAACGGTGGGCCCGGCAGCTCCTCGAGGCCGGGCTGGACGAGATCAAGATCAGCTTCGACGGCGGCACCCGCGAAGAGTTCGAGCGGATTCGCGCCCCGCTCCAGTTCGACCGCGTGCTGGAAAACGTCTGCCGCCTGGTGACCTTCCGCAACGAGCTGGGCTCGCCCATGCGGATCCGCATCACCTGCGCCACGACGGCCAACCGGCCGGAAACAATCCGGGTCCTGCGGCCGGTCGTCGACGGCCTGCTGTTCGGGAAGGTACACAACTGGGCGGGCACGGAGATGCTCGGCCCCCACCGCGCCGTCTGGAAGCCCTGCTCCCGCTTGTGGCGCACTCTGACCGTGCTGGCCGGCGGCGAGGTCGCGCTCTGCTGTCTCGATTACGACGGCGCCCACCGGCTGGGCCGGATCGACGCCGCCGGATCGCTCCGCGAAATCTGGCACAGCGCCGCCTACGCCGACGTGCGGCGGCGGCACGTCGAAAACCGGCAGGACGAGATCCCGCTGTGCCGCGGCTGCTCGAAGGCGTTCGTGTAAAGGCCGCAGAATCATGTTCAACTCGCTGCGATCGCTCCGCATGTTGGCCCTGGACATCGTCCACGGCTGCCAACTCCGGTGCATCGGCTGCCCGAATTCCGGCCTGCAACCGAAGGTGCGGTTCATGCCGGTCGAGGACTTCGACCTCTGCCTGCAGAACGCCGACGTCGCCGAGATTTGGCATCTGCGGCTTTACAACTTCGGCGAACCGCTGCTGCACCCCGATCTGCCGGGAATCCTTGCCAGAATCCCAGGCCGCCAGTTCCACGCCCACGACGTGGAACTATCCACCAATGCGCAGGTGGCCGACCCGTTCGCCATGCTTGCCGAGGCGCTGAAGACCGGGGGGCTGGGCACCTTGGCGGTAAGCTGCGACGGCGATGGAACGCCCGCCGAGTACGAACGGCTGCGGCCGCCCGCGCGATGGGACCGCCTCATGGAATTCCTCCGGCGAACGAAAGAGCTTCGCGACGCCTACTCGCCTCGCACGCGGCTGATGACCCGCACCACCTGCGAAACCGAGCGCGGGCGGCGGCGCTGGCTGGAGATCCTCGATCCGTTGGGATATGTGCCCGAGTTCCGCTACTGGTTGAACATGCCCGATGCCCGGGAGAATCCGTCCGGTCGAGCGGAGACGGCGGTCGAGGGCCCGTGCAAGTTCCTGCAGAAGAACCGGCTCTTCGTGGACTACGATGGGACAGTTGTGCCCTGCTGTGCGCATCCGCGGGCGGGCGTTCTGGGCAACCTCACGAGGTCGCGCTTGACGGCGATACTCCGCGGCGCCGCCCGGCGGAAACTGCTCTACGATCTTCGCGCCAATCGCAGCAGCCTGCCCGTCTGCGGCAGATGCGAAGTTCGCGGCCGTCCAAACCGCATCAAACGGATGTTGCGGACCATCGGGCTCAAGCTCTAAATAGACTTGCGTGATTCTGGGGGGAAAGCCCCCGGACTGCGTCCGGGGGGTTGCGGCGTGACGCGGGCTACCAAACCTCCCGGAATCGTGCAAAGCTATTTAGCTGCGGCGGGACTGCAAATCCAGTATTGGAAGCCTGCGCCCAATCGCCCTTTTCTCTAGCCCAGGCGTTTTACGCCTGGGACGACGGGCATCTACGGGCAGTATGTTCGACACTAGCGCGACGCGCCAGCAAGGGAGATGCGTTGTCACTCTCTCGCTTGCACTTCGGGCTAGTGTTTGACCGTGAATAGTCCGGCTGTACCGTTCCTGCCGCCTTCGACGGCAGCCTTGCCGCCTTGGGGCCGGTTGCGACGGGCCGCCCGACTCCGGCTCACGTCCGGCCCATGTCCGGCCGATGTTAAGTTGTGCCGGTCACGGATGATGCAACGGCTGCGTAGTATGAGCGGCGCCAATCGCACGGAGGCCCCATGCAGCGGCAACCCCGCTCGGTCAGTAGAACAGCCTTAATCTCGCGGATCCTCCCGTGGCCAGAACCACCTCGCAAACCGCCGGTCTCAAACTCTATAACGAACAGGTCCTCGATGCCCGCCGCTCGCTCCAGGAGCGGGAGGCGGAACCGGCGGCGGGCGTCCCCCTCGCGCCCCAGTCGAACGAACCTCAACACCCCGCCGATCGCTTCGAGGCCGTGCTCCGGGGCGGGGCCCGCGCAATCCAGTGCGATGCCGCGGCCCTCTACCTCCTCGATGAGGCGACCAGCAGGCTGAAAATGCGGGCCTGCTGGGGTTTGCCTTGGGATCGGCTCACGGCGCCCGCTCGGCCCTTGAAGGGCGCCGTGGCCGATCTGGAAGCCCTGTTGGGCCATGCCGTGGTCCTCCAGGACACCCAACTCATGCAGCACTGGCGCGTGCCGGAGGATTTCCAGGCCGCCGCCTGCGTGCCCGTCTCGTCTCCCACCACCATCCTGGGCACGCTCTGGGTCTTCTCCAACAAAAAACGCGACTTCAACGACCGCCAAACGAACCTCCTGGAGATTGTGGCCGGACGCATCGCCGCAGACCTGGAACGTGAGACGCTCTGGAACGAAGGACTGGCCGCAGCCGAACTGAAGTCGCAACTTGTGGCGGCCCAGCGGCTCCAGCGGAGCCAGTTGCCCTCGATCGCACCCCTCTTGGACCAATGGGACGTGGCTGGCTGGACCGCCCAGGCAGGGCCCGTCGGCGGCGATTTCCACGACTGGTTCTGCCTGCCCGACGGATTGCTGGCCGTCGCCGTCGGCCATTCCATGGACCGGGGCATCGAGGCCGCCCTGGCGACCGCCGCCCTGAAGGCCGCCCTCCGCGCCCACGGCCAATACTATCGCGAGGCCCAGCAGACGCTCACGCGGCTGAACCTGACCCTGTGGACCGGCTCGGCCGGCGATCAGCACGCCTCGCTCTTCTACGGCCTGGTGGAAACGACGACCGGCCGACTCCTGGCCGCCTCCGCCGGCCAGCCCGGCGCCTTGCTGATGCACACCGACGGTTGGGAGTCGCTCACCCGAGTCTCGGCCCGGCTGGGCGAGAGTCCCGAGTCGGCGTACGAGCAGTTCGGCTACGAGCTTGTGCCCGGCGATGTGTTGGTACTTCTGAGCGACGGGGTCCGAGAGGCCATGGACGTCGAAGGTCGGCCGTTGGGCGAGACCGCCGTGGCGGAACTGCTCCAGGGACACCTGGATCTGCCGGCCGTGGAGTTGGCGGCCCTGGTTCGTCATCGTGTGGACTCGCTCCCCTCGGCCTCAGACCGGGATCGGAGCGTCCTGGTGGTGAAGCGTCGCCCCGCGGGCCGAGCGCCGCAGTAGTCCCGCCCGGCCTTCGGGTCCGCGGGACTTCCGGGTCCTCCTTGACCTCATGCCGCTATAGGGTAAACTGAAAGAAAGCTACATGCCCGGCCCCCTATTAGCGGGAATGGCGGAATTGGCAGACGCGCTAGGTTGAGGGCCTAGTCCCCGTAAGGGGGTGCAGGTTCAAGTCCTGTTTCCCGCACTTTGTAAGTTGTTTCTGCATAAGAGTTTGCGATGAGTGTCGCAAGCCCTTTCTCTTTGCGCCTCAAGGACTTACTTGCCTCTATGGTCCAAATATGGTCCAATTATTGGTTGGCGTTGGTCTGTGAATCGCCCGTGGCCGCACGGTCGCCGCGTGGACCATCCTTGGACCATAAGGGCGAGAACGGCTGCGGTTGTCAGCCCTCCAGAACCAGCCATGGAAGCGCTCGACGGGGCCGAGGACCGAGGAGGGCAAGGCCCGGTCAGCGGCGAACGGTCGATGGCGGCAGAAGGGTGAGAAATCGGTCCGGCAGACCCGGGCTGCCTTGGCGGACGTCTGGGCGATGATCGCAGAAATGGGGGCGTGCCGAAGGATGGTGGAATCCATCGACTGACGTGTTGGAACACGTCACCGCGATTGGATGCGGCGGGCCAAGTGCGCCGCCCCATCGAAGTGTGATCAACCTCGGCCCGCCCTCCGCCTCGCCCTGAAGTCCGGCCCCTCGTAGGCACGCACGGGGTTGCCGCGCTCCAGTTCGCCATGTTGCTCCCACCGCCGCTGCTTCGCCTGCCCTTCGACGCCGGCATGCTGGGTTTCCAGGAGTTGGGCGAGCCGGGCCAGGGCCAGCCGGCGGTTCTGGTGCTGGGACCGCTCCTCGCGGGCCACGACGCTCAACCCCGTGGGCACGTGGATGACCCGGACGGCGGAACTGGTCTTGTTGACGTGCTGACCGCCAGGGCCGGAACTCCGCATGACCTCGATCCGCAGATCGCTCTCCGACCACTGCGTGCGCTGCGGCGGTGCGTAGACCTCGATGCCCACGAACCAATTCTTCCGCTTGTGGTTGGGCCGGTAGGGGCTTTTGCCGATCCATTGGATCGTCCCCTC
>JBEKCP010000113.1:0-11678 GCA_050014815.1 Thermoguttaceae bacterium
GTCGAGAAGGTGCCTGGCACCATCGACGCGATGCTCGACGATCTGCACGACCGATTCGACACGCACCAGACCCTGGCCGACTTCCTGTTTGCCGACCCCTACAAGGTGTTCACGGAACACGTCGAGAGCGGGACGTATGTCGGGCTGGACCACGTGGGCAAGCTGAAGTGCCATCACCTGGCGTTCCGGCAGAGGATTCTGGACTGGCAAATCTGGATCGACGCCGGCGACCAGCCGCTGCCGCGCAAGCTGCTGATCACCTTCAAGCGGCAGACAGACGAACCGCAATACACTGCCCTCATCCACCGCTGGGACGTGAACCCCAAGCTGGGCGACGATCTGTTTCAGTTCCAGCCGCCGGAGGGTGTCCGCAAGGTCGATTTCCTGAACCGCCACGCCGGGCCCCAACCCTTGAAGAAGGCAGCCGGCAAGTGACGCGGCGGGTGCCGCAGTCGTTTGGAGATACGGCTCGACTTACAGTAGGTCACGACCCCCGAGTAGGGTCGGTCCGCTACGGCGGGGTTCTTTTTTCGGTGATGAAGGGAGGAGCGATCATGAGGCGAATTTTTTTGGGGACGGGCACCTTAGTTCTGTGTCTGGCCACGTTGATGTGGGCGACGGCTTCTTTCACTGCCCAACATGGCGGCGGTAGCCATGGTGGCGGCGGTGGCCATGCCAGCGGCGGTGGCCATGCCAGCGGCGGTGGCAGCCATGCCGCTGCTAGCACAGGGTCCGTCCACTACGGTGCCCGCGCGGCCCCTGCCCAAGTCGCCCCCGCGGTGCGGTCAGGCGCGGTCCGGTCCGAGCATTACGCGGGTTCGCCGTCCAGGGGTGCCTACCGCAATCCTTACGGAGCCGATTATTCCAGGCACTTCCGCCCTGGATACCGTTTCTTCGTGCTCGGCGACGCCCAGTATTACGGTTACGACAGCCTGCCGCTCGGCTACCAAGTGGTCGTGCTGAACGGCATTACCTATTACCTCTTCAATGGCGTGTATTACCTGGCGTACATCTACGGGGGACAAACGGTGTATTTGGTGGCCCCTAATCAATGACACCAAACAGCTCGGATTGCACTCATGGGGCGCGCATGAGCCAAAGACCACAGCCGTGGAGTGTGTCATCATGCCATCGGTGTGAAAGATATTAGAGAAGAAAGGAGACCACACCGTGGCCACTTGGATCTTGGTAAGCGATACGAGCCGAGCGAAGTTGTTTTCCGCCGAGAAGCGCGAGGATGACTGGACGCTGCTAAAGGATTTCGAGCATCCGGAAGGCCGGAAACTATCCAAGGACATCAGTCCGTCGGCCCCCCCGGGTCGCATGCAGCAGAGTGAAGGATTGGGGGCACGTCGAACCTCGATGGAACCCCATACCTGGCCCAAGGAGGCATCGGCCGAGCGATTTGCCGAGCTGCTTGCCCATTACCTGGAAAAGGCCCTCGGCACGAACGCATTCGATGCACTCGTATTGGTAGCCCCACCGCACTTTCTCGGAATGTTGCATGGGACATTGGCCAAGCAGACCGCTAGGCATCTTAAGGCGACGATCGACAAGGATCTGGTCATGTTCGATGCCGCGGGGATTCGCGAGCGGCTGATCGACGCGGCCTTTCCGCCAGAATCGTCGGGGTACAAAGAGTGACCGCGCTTATCCCGCTGAAGTAATTCAAAGAGTCCAGCCTGCTCTCGCTGGCCGTGGCCGCCCAGGTGTCATTGACACCCACGATCGCCAGTGTTCAGCAGTTTCCCGTCTTTTCGCCTCCGCGGCAAGAATGCCGACAATGTGAGGAAACCCCGGAAAACACGGCACTTTCTGAAGTTTGCGGGCTGAGGTGCTGACGTTCCCGGGGAAAGCTCTTATCCGTCTGCATCGGCGGCGATTCGCGCGATCAGGTGGCGGTGGACGCCATCATGGGACACTCACGCGAGGATATGGCCAGTGTGTACCGCGAGCGCATCGGCGATGACCGCCTGCGAGCGGTTGTTGAGCACGTGCGACATTGGCTGCTGGAAAAGCCACTGGAGCGAAAGGGCCGTCGCAGGAGGAAGGACGGACGACCCCATCGAGTTCTGGCGGCTTCTCTTGGACGGAGTGAACGCTTGGTGCTTTACCAGGCGGTCACGGGTTGCCGCAAGTATTCAGGATTGTTTCACCGAGCGCTGGATTCGGGCAACCGGCCTAAGGCAGCGAGAAGGGCGTGCAAGAGGGTCAAGGGATGTGGCGGACAACCTGGCACAAACACGTCGACGGGCACAATCGAAGCCGCGCCGTTATGCGCTTCCGGATGATCGACATAGGGTCCCCCGGCGATCGCGCAGGCTCCGATGGCGATCACGATCTTGGGTGCCGGAACGGCTTGGTACGTTTTCTCCAACGCGAGCTTCATGTTATCCGTCACAGGACCTGTGATGAGTAACCCGTCCGCGTGGCGGGGAGACGCGACGAACTGAATCCCGAACCGGCTGATGTCCCAGCCCACCGTGCTGAGGACGTTCGTGTCGGCCTCACACGCGTTGCAGCCCCCGGCGCTCACCTGGCGGAGTTTGAGAGACCGACCGAGAAGGCGACACAATCGCCCGTCCAACTTCACCATGGGTAGCACGACGGCATCGGTGACAACAAGTTGTTCCCTGCGTGCCGAGGCCATGCGGAACTCTCGTGAGAATGCGATTGCCCCCGATCCACACGCGCCTTCGCATGCCCGGCAAAAGATGCAGCGACCGGTATCCACTCGAAGCCGACGGTCGGCAGGCGTGACCTCAATCGCCGCGGTTGGGCACACGTCGGCGCATTTTCGGCATTCCGTTACGCACCTGGAACTGTCAACCTTCGGGCGCCCTGCAAACCGTTCGGGCAGGTCCGGTGGCGGCCCGTCCGGGTAACCGGTCGTACGATAGCCTTGCTGCCATCTTGCTCGGAGTATTTTCAGCATGGCGGCCGCTCCATCACAAATCGTGTCCGCAGTAGGACAGATTGAAGCTCTTGTTGCACAGCGGGAAATCGGATATCTGCTGGTTGCGCATGGCGATGGCCAGCCCAAACCAGTTGTGGAACGAGGGATCCACCACCTTGTAGCACGCGAAGTGTCCCGCCGCGTCGGTGACGGCGACATGGCAGATCTCGCCGCGCCAGCCTTCGACCAGCGACACGGCGAGACAATCGGGCGCGAGCGCTGCGGCCGCCGGCTCGCGGCACACTTCGCCCTCGGGCAGGGCCGCGAGTTGTTCGCGCACGAAAGTCAACGACTGCTGGATCTCCAACCAGCGCACGTAGGTGCGTCCGAAGACGTCGCCGCTGTGCCACGTGCAAACCGGGATCTGCACGAATCGGAAGATGCTGTAGGGATAATCGTGGCGCACATCGACTGCCACGCCGCACGCGCGCGCGGCTACGCCCACCAGCCCGAGTTCGCGGCAGGTCTCCGGGGTGAGCGCACCGGTGTTGTCGAGCCGCGCCCGCGCAGTGGGCGAGTCGAAGAGAAGCTCCACGGCCGACTCCGTATCCCGCCGAAGCCCATCCAAACGCCGCAACAACTCAGCCACGTTCGTTGCGGCGATGTCGTAGCCGCAGCCGCCCGGCCGCACCAGGCCGCGGCCGAAGCGGTTGCCGCAGAGGATGGCGGTCAGGTTGAGCACGTCGCCGCGGATGCGGCCGCAATACGAGGAGGTCGGCAGAAAGGCGACGTCACCGGCCATCGCGCCGAGATCGCCGATGTGGTTGGCGAGGCGCTCGAGTTCCTGCGCCACGCCGCGTAGCGCCTGGCCGCGGGCGGGGACTCGGGTGCCGCTCAGCGCCTCGCAGATGCGGCTGTAGGTCGTAGCGTGGCCGACGGTGGTGTCGCCGGCGAGCGTCTCCATATAATGAATCGTGCGCGCGTCGGGTCCGCCAACCAAGGCCCGCTCGACGCCCCGATGCTGGTATCCCAAAGAGGTCTCGAGGTGGTAGACCGTCTCGCCATGGCACTGGAAGCGGAAGTGTCCCGGCTCGATGATGCCGGCGTGGACCGGGCCGACTGCCACCTCATGGATCTCCTCGCCGGCCATGGCGAACAGGGGCCCGAGGCCGATGGCCGGCCGCTGCGCCGATGCGCCCGCCGCGCCGGAAGACGCCCGCCGCGGGGGCTGGAACCGCAGCGGCTTGAGCCAGGGATGGCCGAGCGGCCGAACGCCCCACAGTTCGGCGATCTCGCGCTCAAAGCCCTGCGCCTGCGGACAGGCGGGCGTGATCGCGGGATACTCGTCCTCGACGGAGCACGTTGTCACGGCGAGCACCCCCCGGTCGTCCCGTGCCAGCACGGCGACCAACAGCAGTGCCTCCGCGCCATCAGGGCAGGCGAAGAGAGCCGAGAGCCGGGCGCCCCCCTGCACTTCTGCCAGCACGGCCGCGCGGAAGCGGTCCACGCCGAGCCGTGGAATGTCGGCAAGCGGCATCGCGACTCCGTTGGGCAAGGCGGCCAGCGCCATCATGGCGTCACCCCCAGCACCGCGGCTGCCTGCGTGATCAGCGCCCCCAGCGGCGGCGGAATCCAGAGACCCAGCGCCAGCAGCATCGCCAGCGGCGTCCAGGCCAGCAGCGCTTCGGCGCGATAGACCCGCGACGGTTGCGGCGCGGTCTCGGGCCGCCCCCACGCCATCGAGATCGCATGCCCGAGCGCTCCGATGAACACGATGCCCAGGCCGACCAGGAACAGCGCCGCGGTCACGTAGGCCCCTGCGTTCAAGGCGGCCTTGAGAATCAGGAATTCGCTCAGGAACAAGGCGAAAGGCGCGACGCCGATCAGCGCGAGCAAACTGCCGATCAGTCCGCTCCCCCAGACCGGCGAGTCGCGCACAACGCCCGTCATCCGCCGCATGTCGTGGGTGCCGTACGTCTGCCCCAGGATGCCGGCGCAGAAGAACGAGAGCGTCTTGCACACGGAATGGTTGAGCGTATGGAACAGCGCTGCCCAGACTCCGAGCCCTCCGACTCCGACGCCGATCGCGATGATCCCAAGATGCTCGACGCTGTGGTAGGCCAACAGGCGTTTGACGTCGTGCTGACCCACGATGAACGCCGCCGCCACGAGGATCGACAGGATCCCGAGCGCGGCCAGGATCTCGCGGCCCCACTCCGTATCGCCCGTGGCCGCCTCGACGATGGGAAGGCAGCGAAGGATGCAGTACAAGGCCGTGTTCAAGAGGAATCCGGAGAACATGGCGGAAACGGGCGCCGGCGCCTGGCTGTGGGCGTCCGGCAGCCAACTGTGAAGCGGCGCCAGGCCCGCCTTGGTGCCGAAGCCCACCACGAGGAAGATGAAAGCCACCTTGACCAGCATGGGGTTGAGCGCCACGGTCGGATTCATCAACCGGGTCCATAGCAGCGAATCCTGTCCCGACAGCGATGCCGAGGCGGCCGCGGCCAGCAGGAGAATTCCGGCAAAGGCGATGGCCACGCCCACGGAGCACATGAGCAGGTACTTCCACGTCGCCTCCAGAGCCGCCGGCGAAGCGTGGATGCAAATCAGGAACGCGCTCAACAGCGTCGTGGCCTCGATGCCGACCCACATCAGGCCCAGGTTGTTGCTCACGAGCACCAGGTTCATGGCCGCGAGCGAACCGAACCAAAGCGCCTGGTAGCGGCGGGCCTGCCTGCGCGTGAACGCGCCGTCGGCGATCTCCTTGCGGAAATAGACGATTGCGAAGAAGGCGCAGAGGACGAAGACCGCCATCAGAACGGCCAGGTGATAGGCGGACAGCCCGTCCAGGAAGAACCACCCGCCGGCCCACTGGAGCGGGCCGTGCATGGCGACCTGCGCCACGGCGCAGCCCGCCACCAGCGCCAGCGCGGCCGTGGCGACGGCCCCCACCCACAGCGCCGCACGCGGCGACCGCGCCAGCAGGCTAAGGCCGGCCAACGCCGCCGGTGCAGCCACCAGGGCCGGAAGAATCCATCCCGCCGTCATCCTGCCCTCATCCCTTCAACAGCGTCAATTGATCCGAGTCGATATGGTCGAATGTCCGGTTGATCCGGTAGATCGCGATTCCCATCACGAACACGGCCACGAACACGTCCATGAGTACGCCAAGTTCCACCAGCACCGGAATCTCCGGAACGACACCGAAGCCGAAGATATAAATGCCGCTCTCCAGCACCAGATAGCCGAGCACCTGGTTGACGGCGGTCTTGCGGGCGACGATCAGGAAAAGACCCGCGATCAGGAGCGTAAACGCCACCGGCACCACGAGCCGGGAGGCGACATGCGGCAGCGGCGGCAGACGGGAATCCACCCAGAAGGAAAGCCCCAGGATCAACACGCCGACCAGGAGCGAGGCGACATAGCCCACGAACGGCTGTACCTCGTGGCTGGTGTTGGATTCGCGCAGTGCCCGCAAGATGAGCCTGGGGAAGATGAGGCCCTTGAGAACGATCATGCCCAGACTGATCGCGGCCACGCGGAGGGTGAGGCCGGTGCCGCCGCCCACAAGGCCGAGCAGACCGGTGGCCACTCCCTGGATGGCGCAGATCCGGACACACGAGGCCAGACGGCTCGACCCGAGCATCCAAAAGGTCGTCAGGATCAGGAAGACTAAGATGACATCGGTCAAGGCATTCATGGTACGAACCTCAGCATCAGAACGAATCCCACGATCGACAGGATCGCCGCGCCGACCAGAAGTTGGGGCACCTTGAGCAGGCTCAGTCGGGCCATCACCGATTCGATCACACCGGTCACCACCGCGACGATGAATACGCCGGCCACGAAGCCGGCGACCTGGGCCGGCCCGGAGAACCCGGCCAACGGCAGAAAGATGTTCGCCACTAGCGCGCCCAGGAGCCACAGTTTCAGCGCGCCGCCGTAGAGGATGAAAGCCAGATCGGGCCCGCCGTGGTCGAGCACCATCACCTCGTGGATCATGGTGAGTTCCAGGTGCGTGTTGGGATCGTCCACCGGAATACGGCAGTTTTCGGCGAGAAACACGATCAGCAATCCGGCGGCCACCAGGAGCAGCGCGGGACCGGCCTGCAGCCAGTCGGGACCGGCGATGCCGCCCAAAATGCCGGACAGCGAAAACGAGCCGGTCGCGTACGCCAGCGCGGCGAGTCCCAGAATGAGCGCGGGCTCGGCCAGCGCGGCAAACTGTATCTCGCGGCTGGCACCCATGCCTTCAAAGCTCGAACCCGTGTCGAGCGCCGCGCAAACGGTCGTGAACCGCATCAGCCCCAGCAGGTACGCCAGCAGGACCAGGTCGCCCGGAAAAGCCAGCGGAGCGGCGAAGTCCCCAACGGGCACCAACAACAGCGCGGCGGCGACACAGGCCAGGCCGCCGGGCGGCGCCAGACGGAAAACCCAAGTCGTCGTCCGGCTATAGACGGCACCTTTCCGGAGAAGCTTGGCCAGGTCGTAATAGGCCTGCAGCAGCGAGGGGCCGCGTCGCCCGGCGAAGACCGCTTTGGTCCGGTTGATGATGCCCGGCAGCAGGGGCGCCAGCAACAGTCCGAGTACCGCGCAACTGAAGTTCCAGACGCTCATCCCGTCCCCAGTTTCCAAGCCAATAGAGCCAGCAGCGTCAGCACGATGTACAGAATATAGAAGTTCAGCCGCCCGTGCTGGAGCCATTGGAATTTCGACAGGCCCCACTGGACCGCGAGGAACACGGGCTTGTAGAAACGCTCGCGGCTCATGTCCGGCGTCTCGGTTGAGCACGAGGCGCTCTGCGGGAAGAAGCCGTCGGGGGCCGAAAGCTTGCGGCGGGTGCCCAGCAGCGGTCCGAAGAAACGGGTGAGCGGGTCCGCGAACGACGACGCCGTGTACTGCATACGCGGTGTGGGCGCGCTATAGCCGCAATCCCACGTGCCCGATTCCTCCACCGAGCGCCTGGCCAGCAGCGCGGAACGGACGGCCGCCAGAATGGCGGCCAGCGCCAAGAGCCCCGCGCCGACCCACGCGACGACGGCCAGCGGCCCAGCGGCCGTGCGCGCCCAATCGCCCGGATCGGTCGCGCCGGCCAGTTGGCTCACCACGGGAGCGAGCACGCCGATGACCAGCGGGGCCGAAACGCCGATCACCAGGCACAGGCCGGCCAGGAGAACGAGCGGGACGCGCATCGAGGGACCCGCCTCGTGGGCATGCCCCGCGTGGCTGGAACGCGCCTG
The DNA here is from genome assembly GCA_050014815.1 of Thermoguttaceae bacterium. Taxonomy (GTDB): domain Bacteria; phylum Planctomycetota; class Planctomycetia; order Pirellulales; family Thermoguttaceae; genus JBEKCP01. Next base: position 8,137 of record JBEKCP010000113.1, read on the forward strand.
GCCCAGGAAGATCGTTCCAAACGCCTTGGTGAAGCAGGCCGCGGCCAGGCCGCCGATCAGCGCCAGGCTGACGATGACCACCAGCGCCGCCACGATCACCGGGATGCCGGCGGCGCCCAGCAGACTGAAGGCCGCAAAGTAGATCAGGAACTCGCTGACGAATCCATTGAGCGGCGGCAGACCGCTGATCGCGGCCGCACCCACCAGAAACGTCGCGCCGGTGGTCGGCATGGACTTCAGCAGGCCGCCGAGATGGTCGATCTCGCGTGTGCCGGTGGCGTGCAACACCGACCCGGAATCCAAAAAGAGCAGGCTCTTGAAGATCGCGTGGTTGACCACGTGGAGGAGTCCGCCGGCAAAACCGAGCGCGGCCACCAGCGGAAGGTCGCTGCCGAGCCCGATCAGGCCAACCCCCAGTCCGAGCACGATGATGCCGATATTCTCCACGCTGTGGTAGGCCAGCAGGCGTTTCAGGTCGTGCTGGGCGAGTGCAAACAGCACGCCCAACACGCCGGAGACGGCCCCGATGCCCACCAGCAGATAGCCCCACCAAAGCTGCGGCGGACCCAGCCAGAGCAGAGTGCGCACCAGGCCGTAGATGCCCGTCTTGATCATCACGCCGCTCATCACCGCGGACACATGCGATGGCGCCGCCGGATGGGCTTCCGGCAACCAAACGTGAAAGGGCATGAAGCCGGCCTTGGTCCCGAATCCGACCACCGCCAGCACGAAAGCCAGGCTGGCGACGTACGGCGTGCCGGCGATCTGGGCAAAGCCCTCGAAGTCTAGCGATCCCGACGGCTGGCCCAACAGGACGAACAGCACCAGGAGAAAGGCGGTGCCGATGTGCGTGGCCACCAGATAGGTCCAACCGGCGCGGGCAACGCCGGCTTCTTCGTGCTCGAACAGCACCAGGAAGAACGACGAGAACGACATCGCCTCCCATGCGAGCAGGAAGAGCACGGCGTTGCGTGCCAGCACTACCAGCAGCATGCTGGCGGCCAGGAGGTTGAACATGAACCACGATACCCCCAGCGCCTTGCGGCCCTCGTACGGCCGCAAGTAGTCGCGCCCATAAACGGCGGCCAAGGCGCAGATCAACACCATCGGCAGCGTGAACAGTGCCGAAAGGGCGTCCATGCCGATGGCGAAGTTGGCGCCCGGTATCGACCACGGCTGGTGCAGGCCGGCAACGGATCCGCCCAGGAGCGCGCGGCTGGTGTCGACCAGCGCGGGAAGACTTCCCGCCACCGCGCCCGCGGGGCCGATCGCCTGGACCAGGCGCGGCCGCCGGGCCAGCGCCAGGCAGAGCACGCCCGTCGTAAACCAAATGGCCAGTGCCGTCAAGATCAGCGTCACGGCTCGCTCTTCCCTTCGGCGGCGCGAAGATCAGGCTCCGCCGCCTTGCCGTCGATCGCCAGCGCGCAGGCCAGAATCTCCTCGCACGGCCTTTGCCGCGCGATCACCTCCGCAAACACCGGCTGCCGCAGGGCGAAGGCCAGCCGCGACAGCAGGTGCAGATGAATCTTGACCGCGGGACTCACAATCGTGAAAAGGGTGTGGACCGGTTTGCCGTCGACGGCTTCGAACTCGACGGGCGTCGCTAGAAAGCAGAGCGTCACCAGCGGCTGCAAAATGCGCATGACGATCGGGTTGCGCACGTGCGGAATGGCGATGCCGTCGCCGATGCCGGTGGACCCAAGCGATTCCCGCGCGAGAATGACGTCCAGCAGGAGGTCACGGTCCATCTCCTCCGGCAGCGGCATGTGGTTGATGGCGGCGGCCAACGCCGCGTGCTTGTCCGCGCCGGGGACGCCATAGTGGATGCCACCCGCCACCAGGGCGGCGGAAAATGTCGAGGGCGCCGCGCCCGATACGTCCGGCGCGGCGAACATCTGAGGCGATACTCTGACACCCTGGCCGATAGCCCACTCCAGCAGTTCCACACGGTTAAAGCGATATTGTTCGTTCACGCGGTACGCAGGCAGCGTGCCTTGCTTGACCCAATGATAGATTGTCCTTTCGGACACTTTCAGCAACCGCGCGGAGTCTCTGACGGTAAGTTCCACTGTTCCCAGATGCCTTCCAAGCGATTTCTAACAGGCAAAAAACGACAAACCGCAAATCATATCCGCGCCAGCCGTATGTTGCAAGCGCATTTTCTGCATGGGCGACCGAACGATCGAAGAAATACCGTTCAATACGCTGAAAGCCACTACACAATGGGTGCGATCTCCTTGATACGCCTGAAAGCCGCGAAGGGGTTCCGGTTGAGAGTCGAGCAAGCGGGGTGCGCAAACTGGCGTTGATGAAAAAAGCATCCTTGCGGCAAGACATGGGCTGTGAAAAAGGCCAGATGAACCGGTCCCCACGTTTTTCCCGGAAGGATGCCCATGAATCATTCTCTCGTAACCTTGGTGCTGTTCGCAAGTGGAGTCGCGACTCTGCGCGAGGAACTCGTCGCAAGCATTCAAACGGAAGAAGGTCGTGAACACGGCGGTGCAATTCACGTTGAACACGCCTTCACCGGCTGCCACGTTGGCCTTCGAGCAAGAGTTGGAGCAGCCGTCCCGCCAACTCAGGCGACAGGCGGTGGAATGGGCTTTCAACCGGGCGGAACCCGACGGCCCGCGGAATCGCTTCCGCACGACATCTATTACGAGGGGAACGGCTAGGATTGCTGCGGGTGGCCTTTGGTCGTTGGTCGGTCGAGCGTTGCTTCCGTGTGGCCAAAGACGAGTTGGGGATGGATCACTACCAGGTTCGCGGCTGGCGTTGGCGTCGCGGCTGCTGGTACGGGCTCGGGAGATTTCTTCGGAAAGTTGCCCGCACCGGTTTCACGACCGGAAGATCAAGCGGCTGTACCTCTACGTCAGCCTCTTCGAGCGGCACACGGAACTGATCAAGCGTGGCAGGCGGGAGAAGCCGGTGGAGTTTGGCCACAAGGTGCTCTTGTGCGAGTCGGCGGAGAAGTTCATCACCGACTATGAGGTTTACGAGAAGCAGCTCCCCGACTGTGAGTTGACCGGGTCGGTCATCGAGCGTCACGAGAAGCTCTTTGGCACGCGGCCCGAGGTGGTGGCGGCGGACAAGGGCTTCTGCCCGGAGGCGGAGAAGTTCGCCGCGTTGGCCGAGCAGGTGGAGACGCTGGCGATCCCGCGACGCATGCAGGACTTCATGGACAAGGTGCTGGCGCACTGGCAGGCCTTTCGCGCCGGGATCGAGGGGACTATTTCCGGTCTGAAACGGGCATTTCGGCTGATTCGCTGTTTCTTTCGCGGGTTTAGGAGTTTTGAGGCGGCCGTGGGGCTGGGCGTGTTCTGCCACAACTTGATCGTGCTGGCGGACCAAACGTCTGGCTGAGGACGGCGACCAGAAAAAAACCGCCGTGGGAGATGACAACGCAAGGGAAACTATGCGCCGACGGGCGCGGCGCGCATCGTCTTGCTCGACCGAAGCTGCCCGCCTCGCCCACTTTGACATGCTAAACCCGGCCGGGCCGCAAAACGCCAGCGGCCACAATTGGGCAAAGTCAAAAAACA
>JBEKCP010000114.1:0-11652 GCA_050014815.1 Thermoguttaceae bacterium
CGTCCCGTGACGGCCGCCACCGTGCAGCGCCCGGCGACTTGGAGGGAAAAATGGGCAAGCTGCCGGCAATCTGGAGAAAGTTCGGCCCTGGTGGCCTAACAATTGTGATTTGCGGCACTAGTCATCCGACAATTTCATTGGCGAGTCGCGATCAAGTGCGCCGGGACTCTTCCAGCACCATCATTATACGCCGCCAAGGGGCGAAGGCAATAGGACGTTCCGGTCTTCACGGTTCTCTCCTCACGCGCGCGGGACTCGCTGCGACGTGACGAGCGATCAACGCCACGGACGGATCGGCGAACCCGAGGCTTGGGACAGCTCGTGCGCTGGCGTGGCTCAGTGCGTTAGGGCCGGTTCGGCGGCCAGCGGCTTTTTACTGCCGCACGCAACCGCCGGCGGAGCCCCTTGAGTTGTGATTACTGCGGGCTTGGTTTCCGCGCCCGCTGTCTTGATGGCGACCTTCACGGCATCCTCCATTGGATCTTTGAAGGGCACCTCGATTCGGAGCAGTCCGTGCTCGTAGACCGCTTCGGCTTTGTCAGGTTTCACCGGCCAAGCTAAAGCTAGCGCCGCAACATACTCGATGTCCCTTGCTGGCGCTGTCACCATGTCCGCCGGGCCCTCGCCGCCGAGATGCTGGGATCACGGCAACGCAGGGAGTGCCTTGCCGGGCGATTTCGGGCCGGCCTTCGGCGCATCGTTGGGCGTGAATGCCAACCGCGTGATGGAGAGATCGACGGCGCCCTTGGGCTCCGCGGTAATCACAATCTCCTTGATCTCCCACAAGCCGGGCGCGCCAGGAAGGGGAACGCGGATTTCCGCTTGCTGCGTGCCGGTAAATGGAAAGCGGGTGAAGACTTCGTTGGGGATGCCAGGCGAGGTGCCCGAACCGCTCGTGGGCTTGAAGCAAATCGTGGCCCGGGTCAGCGAAGTTCCGGAGCGGTAACCGATGGCCAAGACTCCGTTGGAGAGATTCACACCCGACGCCTGCGGGGGGACAAAGGCAATACCAAGCCGGTCGACGCGGTCGCTCTTGATGTGGAAGGCGCGCTCGTCACGCGTGGAGACGACCGATGCGCCCGGCTCACCCCAGGCAAAGATGCGGGTTTCCCGGGAAAGGAAGTCGACGCGACTACCCGGCCCATAAATCTCGGCCAACCGCGTGCGCAGGCCTTTGGCCTCCAGATACCGGCTCATGTTTTCGGGACCGGTCCCGAGCAGCCCCAAGATGAGCGAGAGCGTATGGGCGGAGGTCTGAACGTCAATGACTTCCTGCTTCGCGAGGTTGAAGCCTTCCCACGGGCCATGGTCCGTCAGCAGTTTGGAGATCGTAGGCCAGTTTGCGGCGAGGAACCCTTCGACGTCGTCGGGCGCGATCGTGTAGGCCACCCCGAGGCTGTAGAGTGATGCGGAGCAGGTAATGCGCGGCATGGTGGTGACGGCAATGTCGGGGATGCCCACGTCGCCCGTATACCGCGCGCCTTCGCCCGTGTAGGACTCCGAAAGAAAGCCGGGAAGCTGGTGGCGGAGGGAATAGTCGATTTCCACGGCGACCATGGTCTTCAGCATGTTTTGCCAGCTCGGGTCGCAGAGCTCATTCATGCAGAGGCCCAGGCCGAAGACCTGGAAGGCCGATCCCTCCCAAGGTGCCAAGACGTAGGCATCGGATTCCGCCGCGCGAGGATACGGCTTGATCTTGAAACCGAGGTTCTTGATCGCATCGACCGGCAGGCCGTAGCGGATCACGACGAATTTCGTGGGGCCACGGAACTCATTGACCATGTAATCCATGTGCCCTTGGCGCCAATTCCCGTCGCCGTCCTCCCAGCCCAGGAACTGCTCCCGCGTGGCATCCCAGCCGAAACTGAACATGCCCGCCTTGGCGTCGTACAAATGGGTGTAGCCCTCCTGTTGCTTGTCGAGGAAGCGATCCAGGTCTCGCCGGAGAGCGGCAATGCGGGGATCATCCTTGATTCCGGGGCGCAGCAGGGCTCCAATGGCTCGGGCCACCGAGATGGAGAGATTGGCATTGTCGCCGAACATCACGGCAACCACGCGCCGATCGAGAATCGCCATGATTTTGTCTTTCGTCGCCTCGTCGGCAAACGGCGCCAAAGGTCCGTTGAAGAAGGTGAAACCGTAGGCGGGGGATCGCCGGATGGCAGCCTGGCGGCCGCCGCGCCCCGGCACGATCCACCCTTTGGCTTCCAATGCCCGCCAGATGGCTTCGCCTTTCGCTGGGCCGAAGGCACGAAGGAGCGTCGGCTTGTCCACGTCGTTGACCAAGGGAGCCAGGCGGCTGCCGGAAGCTAGATCCAGGAAGTTGCCCAGCAACCCCTTGGTGGAAATCGCCGGGTCGTTCTGGTCGCGGCAGAGGGTATCGACCGCCTGGCGAAGCCGCAGCAGGGCCTGCTCCTTGGGCAACTGAGGGACGTCGGCATAGCCGGCGACGACATTCGCCAATACATCGATCCATTCACCGATCGCCGTCAATTGGGTGAAGGAGCGGAGGCCCAGGCCGTTCTGCGGCTGGTTGTTCCAACCCTCGACGGGATAGGCGGAGATCGGATCCGTCGTTCCGCTTTCCGGGGCGAGATAGCGCATCGCATTCTCCAATAAAGCGCGCGCGTGCGTATGGGCGGCGGGAACGGTGGGAAAAGTGGATTGCACGGCGCGGTTGTCGGCCGGGCGGACAGGATCCGACGTGCTCGGCATCGTTGCTCCTCTTGCTGTGACGGCCACGGTTGCGATGACCCCCAGGGCCGCGAGACAACGGGCTTGTCGCAGCAATTTGTTGCGGCGCGGTGTTTCCATGGGTCGCGCATTACTGAAAATGCGTCGCATGACATCCTCCTTGTGGTAGCAGTTCCCTCTGGATTCGAAACAGGGTCAAATCATCGTCCGGCCGGGCCAGATCATGCGGCAGGATCAGTTGGTTGCCTTCCAGGCGGGCGCCCAGCACGCCTTCCAATGCCTGGCGGAACAGCCAGCCGGCGGCGCCGGTGTAACCGTTCCACATCATCCGCCCCGGATCGAAGGTGGTCAGCATGTCGGCCGCTTGCTTGTTCGGCTGGCCGCCGTACGTTTCGATTTCTTCGGGCGTGGTATGGGGGAGGGGGGATATTTTCAGCCAAAGGCGATAGGCAGCCTCGCGATAAGGGCGGGCCTTGGCGGGTTCGCCCTCCCGCTCCCATTGTTCGGCCACGCGCCGCGCCGCGCCGATGAGCCATTGCACACCGTGGCAGTACATGCCGTTTTCCCGAACGCCTGCCGGATAGCGGCTGCCGCGGCCCAAGTAGGGCTGGCTGTCTTCGCGGAGGGCCGGCCAACCGAGCAAGATGGTATTCTTCCGTTCGAGCATGGCGAGCGCCGTGTCCAGCGCGATCCGGCCCCGCTGGGCGTTCATGCCCGACATGACCGCCCAGGCGGCGGTCAGGGCATCGACTTCCCAAAGCCCGCTCCCCTTCACGCCGATTTCGGTGCCATCGTCATGGATGGCTCGCAGGTAGCGATCGCCGCGCCAGGTGAGCTCCACGGCGTCCTTGAGGCGCCGCGCCCGGTCGGCGTAGAAAGCCGCATCGGCTGGCCCGCCCTGCCTTTCGATGATGCCGGCCATCTGCTGCAGGATGGCGTAGAGGAAGAAGCCAAGCCACACGCTTTCGCCCTTGCCCCGGCTGCCGATCTCGTCCAGCCCGTCGTTCCAATCACCCGTACCGATCAGTGGAAGCCCGTGGGCCCCCATCCGCTTCGTAAGCACCAGGCTGATCGCTTTCATGCAGTGCCGGTAGATGGAATCGGTGCGTGAGGAGCGGTGGGGGAAGAAGCCGATTCCATCTTTTCCGGCGGGGAGCGGCTGCATGGGCTGATCCGCCAGCACATACGACGTCTGTTCGTCGAGGATGGAGTCGTCACCGGTTGCCGCGACGTATTGGGCAACGCCCCAGGGAAGCCAGAGCAAAGTATCTGAGGCATGGGTGCGGGCGGCAAAGCCGGTGCGGCCGTCCTGCAAGAGATGGAACCAGTGCAGCACGTCCCCTTCGAAGAACTGCTGCGTGGCGTGAAGCAGGAGCTGGCGGCGGGCCAGTCGGGGCTCCATCCACATCAGGTTCACGGCGTCCTGGAGCTGGTCGCGGAAGCCGTAGGCGCCGCTGGCCTGGTAAAACCCGCGCCGAGCCCAGATCCGCTCGCACAACGTCTGGTACTTGAGCCAATCCAGGTAGCGATCGAATGCGGGGTTGCTGGTTTCCACACGGACAGTGTCCATCAAGCTCCGCCACCAGGTCCTCGTTTCCGCGAGGCTGGCCTGGGCGACGGCCACGTCTCGATATTTGCGCACCAGTGCCTCCGCCTGCTGCCGGTCGTCGGCCTGGCCGAGTACCACGACCACACTGCACTCGCCGTGCGCGGGGACCTCGATCGTCGTCAAAAGGCCGGCGACCGGCCGGGCGTCCTCGGTCGGCGAGGCATCGGACTGGCCGTGCTCGACGAAGGCGGGGTGGGCCACGTCCCGGCAGCGTCCGAAGAATCGTCCGCGCTGCGTTTCCACGCACTCCACGGGCGCCGACATGGCGACAAAGGCCGGTCCGCTGCGGTAAGCGTTTCGAGGATTCTCGAAGAACAGGGCCCCGAGCGGCCGGTGATGGCGCACGCGGAGCGCGCCGGCGTACTCCGGCTGGCTGGCAAGCACCATTTGGAAATAAGGTCCCAGCCGCATGCGTCGCGCGGCCGCCCCGCGATTCCGCACGGTCAAGAGATAAATGCCCAGCGGCTCGTGCGGCGGCACGAACACCGTCAGCTCGGTGGCAATCGACCCCCGGCTCATGTGATACGTGGCAAACCCCTCGACGCTGAACTCCACCTGGTAGTCGGCCCGGGAATCGTTCAAAGGATGATAGGTCGGCGAGTACCACTGGCGGTCATCCGGATCGTAAAGATACAGCGCTTCTCCGGGCAGTTCGCGGGTGACGATGTCGGGCCAATCGGGGGTAATGCGGTTCTGTTGAGAGTTCCCGCTGGCGCTGGTGTGCAGCCCGCGGTTGGTCACTACCACGACGTGGCCGAGGGCATTGGACAGCGTGTGGTCAAAAGGACGCGGTGTCAGCGGAGTGTGGACCAGCAGGGTTCTACCGCGATCTGGGAAGCTCCAATAGGGCTGTGGGGTGCCGGGCAGCACCTCGCCGTGCCTGATCGCGCGAAGCGAGTCGGGTTGCCTCGTCGCGACAAGGGCGGCCGGGCCGGCAGGGCCGAGGTAGCGGCGCACGAGATCCAGGGCCTGCCCCTTGTTCTCCGCAGCGCCGACAAGGATTCGTGTCCGCAGGGATTGTCCGGCCTGCAAGGTCGCACCCAGCAACAGGCTTCCCACCGGATCGAACGTGGGATGCGATGCCGTGTCGCGGGCAGCGGAAAACGCCAAGGTCTCCAGCACCCGCGGCGTGCGAATGCTCCCCGCCCGGCCGATAAAGTCCAGCCGCGACGACAGGAACCCTTCGGGGGCGATATCGGCGGCCAGAACCCCCGCGGCCATAGAGTTCTTGTCCCAGGCCAGCAGGACATGCAAGGCCTGGACATACTCCATTTCCGCGAACAAGCGGTTGTACTGGGTGTGTTCCCGGTCGGCGGCCGGCCGATTGAGCACCCATTCCAGATAAGGCACCAGTTTCACCTGCCGCTGGGCGCCAGTCAAGTTCTCCACGGTAACGGTCCAGAGCTCCGCTGCATCGCCGGTACCGGCCAGGGAAATCTCAAGAGTGGTTCCAAGGCCGTCGGCGACGTCGCGGATGACCAGGGCATCCTCGCGGAATTCAACCCCTGCTGGGCCGAAGGAGGACGGATCCCATGTGCCGATGAGCGGCCGTGATCGGGCCGGGTCCATCGGATGTCGCGCAGTGTCTACCAGGAAGAGCGCTCTTCCGGCCGGATCGAGGAAATCGTAGGAGGGACGGCTGATGGTGTAGCCCTTATCGATGACCCGGCCCACAAGCTCTCCGCCACGACCGAGTGTCAGAATGTATTTCGCATTGCCCAGGCTCCAAGCGGGCCGGTCCGCCCAGCGACCGCGATGCCAGCGCACCAGCGAGAACACGGCGGTGCAAGCCAGCATCGCGCCGACCGGAACGAGTAATCTCCCCACGGACCCGAAGGCGGAAATGGCCGCCACCAGGCCTCCTCCTTCGGCGGATCGCTGCAGGGCTTCGGACCGGCTCCAAGCGTAATCCCAATCCCGGCCCATGGGAAGGTAATAAGGAATCAAGAGCGGCGCCCAGGTGGCAAACCGCTTGACGCCTTCCGGAATGCACCTGGCCGTTGCGGCCGAACCCAAGAAGCGGGCCAGCCGTTCATCCAGCCTGTCCATTCCCAGGAAACTCAAGTTGACCAGCGTGGCGACGCGGAGCCCCATGTGATCCAACCAGATCAGCAACCGCACCGCGTCATACGCCAGCAGGCAGATGAAGACGTTGAGACTCCAGGCGCGAAAGGCCTCCGGGCTGGTGGTTGCGCGGTGGAAGATGGCCACCACGGTGTGAATGGCGCCATCCTGGTTGTACCACGTCGGCTCTCCCACGGGGCGGAGGAAGGAATTGATGATGGGCGACATCCACAGCCCCCAGCGGAGAACTTCGAGCATGTTCTGACTGAGGTCCACCAGACCGCGCCCTGTGAACAGCGCTTTGATCGGTGCGGCTTCCCGACGGAAATACGCCGTGAGGAAGCTGCGATTGATGGCGAACAGCCAGGCAGGGATGGACCAACTGATGACCCCCGCCAGGGCCTCCGCAAAGAGCAGGCTCGTGCCGCCGGCGACGTTTCCCAGGTTGATGAATCCCCACTTGCTCAAGAAGGGATAGACACCGTAGGGCTGCGGCGTCTGTCCTACGCTGAGGTAGCGGTGGAACTTCGCGACCACCAGCGAAATCTGCGCGGTGTCGAGGTAGAAGCCGATGGCTGCTCCGATGAGTCCGCCGAAGACGGCTTCGACAAGATAAACTCGCCACTGCAGTCGGCCGTGACGCGCGAGGGCATAGAAACCGTCCCGGAAAAGACTGACCCCGCCAAACGCCGCAATGCCCACGGCAGCACCGAACTCGGCGCGGATCGCGGTCTCGCTTGCAGTCAGTAATTGCAGGATTGCGTACCCGACGCCGAGGCCGATCAGCGCGCCGCGGGCGTAGAGCGCCGGCTGCCGATAGCTCGCCCGCGCACGGCGAAAGAAGGCTTGGCTGCCATCGAAAGTCGCGATGATCGTCGTGGCCAGAGGAAAGAGGAAGGCGCCCGCGAGAGCAGCGATCGGCAACGGAAAGTGCTGAAACAGCCAGTCGGCAGCGGGCGATTTGCAGAGCAGGTCCAGGCCGTGCAGAATCGCCATGAAAACACCGCTATACACCATCCCCTTCTTCATGCCCTGCAGGGGAACTCCGCAGAGTGACGCCAGCCCCGGCGATCGGCCGTGAATTGCATCCATGACCATCCCGGTGATGAGATAGACCTCGGCCCATAGCCCGCCTTGAGAGGCCATAGTGGCCAACAAGGCGGCAATCCGCTGTGCCGCGGGAGGCCATGCGACGACCGCGCCGGCCGATCCCAGTTGCGCGATCCAGGGTCCGGCGACTGCCGCCGCCGCCACGGCCAACAGCGAGCCGTGGGCCCTCCAGCAGCGCACCAGCCCGCCCCGCGTCGCCAGGCTCAGGCCGTTGGTCAGCACTTCGTTCAATGCGAAGACCACCGCAACGCGGCCCAAGCACTCGATTACCCCCGGCCAGGCGCCGAAGAGACCGGCGGTTACAGCGGCCCCCAATTGGTGCACGAGAGAAGCGGATTCCAGCAGGAGCAAGCTGCCGGCCAGGTAGGGCACCGCGAGGACTGCTGCAGCGCCGCGGGTGCTCAAGTGTCTGCCGCAGGCCGCCAGACGGTACAGGTTGACGGCATGATAGAGCACCAGAGCGACCGCCGCAGCGGTTTGGCTCAGCAGCAGAAGATCCGACCAGGCCCCGGGCGCCTGGAGTACCGTGAGCGGGCTCGCCGAGGCCGCCAACAAGCCGGTGGCGAACATGTCTTGAAAGGTTTCACGGGGCGAGAGATGCTTGCCCGTCAATCCGTATTTCGCCCACTCGGCCAGCGCGCCGCCTGCGACGGCCGCGGCCAAGGCGAACCAACCGACTCCCGGGAGGCCGAGTTCGCCAAGGACATAAATGCCGGCGGCCAGACCGGCGATCAAGACAACCGAGGTTCCGCAAACAACGTCCCGTTTCAGCCCGGACAGCCACGCCTTCGCCGATGCCTCTTTCCGGGCAAGGGAGGTTGCCACGTTGGACAAGGCAGGCCGCCACCAAGAAGAGACCCCGCCGACAAGCGCCGCTGCAAACGCGACAAAACAACTGAGCAGCAGGATACCGCCGATTCGTGCACTGGGCCACAGGCTAAGTCTTCCAGACCATGACAAGCGGTGAAAGCCGATATCGAAGACGATGGTGCCCGAGGCTGGCTGGCTACCGGTTTGGCTCGCCACGAAGACGACCTCCGAGATCGTCCCGACCGACTGCCAATGGACCGGCGCGTCGAAAAGGCAGCCCTCGGGTCCCGTACGGAGCGGGAGGCGCTGGATGCCCGTCGTCCCTTTGATTTCGACCGCCAGTGCGACTTGATGAAATTGTTCGGGGTTGACCGCTGTTGCGCTGGCACGCACCATGTCGATGCCGTCGGCACGCAACCCCGTTGGGAAGGACTTGCTCCAGACGCCGACGACGGTCCCAAGCGGTGCCGTATAGTCGATGGCCAACGCCATGTGGCCGTCTGGCCCCATCTCGCGGCGGAGGGCACAGCGCGAGCTACCGATGTTGAAAGTGCCCTGTTCGCGGGCATCCAAGAGATGGACGGAATCGTCGGTTGCGCGGCCGTCGGCGGCGACAGCATACCCAGCCAAGCAGGTCACGGCAACCGCGGCCGCCAGCAGTGCGGAGCAGCATGCCGCAGGACCGACAGTAATGCGTTGTCTCTCCGTCATGCTCGTTCCGGTCATGGAAAAGGCTGCCTGGGCGAGTTACGTCAGTTGCAGGGTACCTCCCGCCAGAAACCGAACCTTCGAGGGCTTCAAGGACCATGCCGAATGGCAGGTGGAAACCATCGTCAATAGCGATGTTCAGCACGCGCCGTCAAAGGGGGGGCCACTCCCGTGGCGCTCGTCCCGTACGCGTGTCCGCGCGCTGCCCTAGCGGGGGCAGCGCCTGTACCCCCATCGTACCCGATACTGTGCCTCGCGCCAAGGACAGTCTCTCGCATGGATCACCGCCATGTCAGGAGATTACCGCTGACGGACATGCCCAGTCGCGTTCGGCCCTGAAACTTTGTGGTCCCGATCGCGCCACGACCACACCGATATGTCCGGCAACCAGGCGAGATTCATTAACACATAGCTAGATCGGCAAGCGGGGAACCCCACATGGGGGCCCAGACGAAGAACAGCGCAGGACATAGCAGGCACCCTGCTTGTCCCCTTGCCTTACGCGCTGCTTGCCATACAATTAAAAAGATTGCGGGTGCCGTCGCAGTTTGAGCGGGGCTCCGCCAGAAATCAATTCCAAGTCGTCGGAAGACTAGATAAAGAGCAACCCGGCGTTGCCGGGTGGCTTGTTGACGAGTAAGCCGACGTGTCCGAACGCCTTCGGGTGTTTGAACACGTCGGTTTTTTTGTTCTTGATGGCAAGGGGAGACGGCGCATGAAGGAAGGTCTTTGCGAGGCAGTCGCCGCAGAGAAATCCCTTGCCAGCGGGGAAGGATCGCCAGGTGAAGTGATCGCGCAAGATGCCGCGGCACTGGTGCTCGACACGAGCATTGACCTGGCGGGGAATCCATGTCCCGAGCGGCTGACCATGGATGAGCGGCAATTGACGGTCAGCACGCTTGCCGGCAATCGACGGCCCGAGCGTCGGCGGGAGTGGCATTGGGAGGCAATCGAAGCCTTCCGTGTGGAACCGACCGTCGGCTCGCATTTCCTTCAGGTGCAGGTCGGCGGGCAGTGGATCGACGCCTTGCGCCGGCCGGGAGACGTTGCCCGGGAATTGACCGATCTGCTGGGCCGTCTCAATGCACGCTGTCGCCAGGAGTTCCGCGCGACGCCCGGCGGGGCGACAAACGGGGCGCGATGGAGGCACCCGGACGGTCCGTTTTGCGATAGCCGCCCGGAAAAGACAACTCCCCCACGGTTGCGAATGACAACCCTGTTGTGGGCCTTGCTGCGCCCCTTTCGGGGCAGCGTGCTGCTGCTGCTGGTGTTGTCGCTAGGCGCGGTGGCCATCGACCTGGCTCCCCCGATCTTGCTGGGCGTCCTGGTCGACCGGGTATTGCAGGCCGATCGGGCGCAACACCCGCTGGGACAGTTGCTGCAACTGCTGCTGGCCATCGTTGCCGGCCTGCTGTTGGCGCGCTTGGCTGCCACGCTCGTGGCTGTTTGGAAGGGATGGGTCTCCAGCCGGGTCGGCACGACGTTGACCTGCGATCTTCGCAATGAGTTGGTGGCGAAGCTCAACGAGTTGCCGTTGGCCTTCTACGACCGCAACCAGGCGGGCGTGCTCATGAGCCAGGTGGCCTACGATACGGAAACACTTCAAACGCTGGTCTACCACATGACCAGCGGTTTCCTCTTGCAATCGCTGCAACTGGTGGGCATCGGCGTCATGATGCTGCATTACAATGCCAAGCTGGCCTTGGTTGCCTTGCTGCCGATGCCGTTGATTCTTACCGGAAGTTGGTATTTCACGCGCTATCTGCAGCCGCGGCATCAGCACTATTGGGCGGCGGTTGGCAAGCAGGCTTCGGCCTTAATGGGAATGCTCGCGGGAATCCGCGTCGTCAAGGCCTTCGTGCAAGAGGACCGTGAACTGCGCCGCTTCGGCGATTCCAGCCGCCGTCTGCGCGACTCGCGGCTGACAGTCGAAAATGCCACCGTCGCCTTTACGGCTGCGATGGGCTTGCTGTTTGCGTTGGGCGGCCTCGTGGTCTGGTACATCGGCGGCCGCGACGTGCTCTTTGGCAGCATGACGCTCGGTTCGCTGACGGCCTTCCTCGCCTTACTGGCCATGTTCTATGCGCCACTGACCACGATTGCCGAGTCGACCACCTGGTTTGCCAGCTTCTACAGCACCAGCCGCCGCATGTGCGCCCTCCTCGACGTGCCCAGCGAAAGCGAACAACCCCAGTCAACCGTGCCGTTGGACCGGTTCCACGGAGGCGTAGAGTTCCAACACGTGTCGTTCGGTTACGATCGCAGCCGGCCGGTGCTGGAAGACATCAGCTTTGCGATCGAGCCGGGCGAGATGGTGGGCGTGGTAGGCCGCAGCGGCTCGGGCAAGTCGACGCTGGTGAGTCTCATCGGCCGTCTGTACGAATGCGATGCCGGGCAGATCCGCATCGACGGCATCGATGTGCGGCAGGCGAATCCCCGCCAGCTCCGCCGGCAAATCGGCATGGTTCCCCAGGAACCGTTCTTGTTCTGCGGCGCGGTGGCCGCAAACATCACCTACGGCAATGGACAAGCCGCGCCGGAACAGATCCTCTTGGCCGCCAGGAACGCCGACTCCCACGAATTCATCATGCGGATGCCTTTCGCCTACGAAACGCAACTGGGCGAAGGGGGCTGCGGACTGTCGGGCGGAGAACGGC
>JBEKCP010000115.1:0-11571 GCA_050014815.1 Thermoguttaceae bacterium
AAGGCCGGCGGCCGCTGTTGGATCCGGCCCACCAGCGTCCGGGCCGCCGCGAGGACAGAGGATGGCCACGAGCCGGCCGGCGGCGTCCAGGGCGGCAATCTCGCCCGAGTCCGCTGCTGGGCCAAAGGGGACAGTCCCATTTTCGCCGACGCGAGAAGTGGGACAGTCCCCCCGGCGGACCGCCAGGCCGTTGCGAATCCGTGCAAGCTCCTCCGACGTGAGGACCATCTGCGGAAGCGTTTCGACCGCCCGCAGCATCGGAAGAAGATGCCGGAGCAGGTTCTCCGCATTCAACTTTGCGAAATCGACGGCATCCTCGACGCGAAACGGTCCGATAGCGGTCCGGACGAGGGCGGACATCACGGCGGCCGTGCCCAGCGACTCGGCCAGGTCGCGGCCCAGCGAGCGGACGTACGTGCCGCCGCCGCACTCGACCCCCAGGACCAACTCGGGATACTCGTAGCGCAAGACCTCGCAGGCATAGACAGTCACCGGCCGGGGCGCCAGGTCGGGGGCGAGTCCTTGCCGGGCCAGATCGTAGGCCCGCCGCCCGCCGATTTTCAGGGCCGAGAAGGCCGGCGGCCGCTGTTGGATCCGGCCCACCAGCGTCCGGGCCGCCGCGAGGATCTGTTCGTGGGCGGGCACCGGGGCGTTCTGCAGCGGCGCGACCTCGCCCTGGATGTCTTCGGTCGGGCTTCGCCTGCCCAGCAGGAAAGTGGCCGTATAACGCTTCGGCATCTGCTGGACGTATTGGATCAGCCGAGTGGCCGCCCCGACGCAGATCACCAGGACGCCGCTGGCCAGCGGATCGAGCGTGCCGGCGTGTCCCACCTTCGCCGGCCGGACGGCCCGCTGGGCCGCGTCGACCACCTGCCGCGAGGTTGGCCCGGGGGGCTTGTGTACGTTCAAGAGGCCGTTGGGCATCCGATTCTTCCCCTTTTCCGGAGACTGTAGCAACAGGAGCGGCCGTTGACCTGGCGAGATGAGGAAAGCAATCACGAAATCCCGAAGAAGCCGAAAACCCGAAAGAAGTCATTGAAGCGATTCGAATGCATTCGATGGATTCCCCCTGTTTTTCGGGGTTTCGTCCTTTCGGGCTTTCGTGATTCCTCGCCTTCCTTGCTACGATGTCTTTTTCCGGCCCGGTTTGCAAAAGTCCGAATTTCCTTTAGGATAGACTGAAGACAACATTCTGAGAAGGTCACGATGTTCGAACGGCTTGGACCGTATCGGATCCTGAGGCAACTCGGCCGCGGCGGCATGGGGACCGTGTACGAAGGCGTGGACCTCGGCACGGGTCAACCGGCGGCCATCAAGCTCCTTTCCGCGGACCTGGCGCGGCAGGCAGGCTTCCGCGACCGCTTCGAGGCGGAGATCGACGCCCTGCGGAAGCTCCATCACCCCAACATCGTTCAACTGATCGGGTTCGGCGAGCAGGAGGATCAGTTGTTCTACGCGATGGAGCTGGTTTCCGGGAGCAGCCTCGAAGACCTGCTGGGCCGCGGGCGGAGTTTCGACTGGCACGAGGGCGCCGGGATCGCTATCGAGACGTGCCGCGCGCTGCGCCACGCCCACGATCGCGGGATCATCCACCGCGACATCAAGCCGGGCAACCTGCTCGTGACGTTCGACGACCACGTGAAGCTTTCGGACTTCGGCATCGCGCGATTGTTCGGGAGCCTGCACGCGGGCTTGCCCGGCAGCATCGTCGGCACGGCCGAGTACATGGCGCCCGAGCAGGCGGAGGGCCGGGCCGTCGACCCGCGGACCGATCTCTACAGTCTCGGCTGCGTGCTCTACGCGCTGTTGGCGCGGCGGCCGGTTTTCGTGGGCGAATCGTTCGGCGAGATCCTGCGGAAGCAACGGTTGGAGCAGCCGGAGCCGCTTTCACGGTTCGCCCCCGACACGCCCGCCGAGCTCCAGCAAATCATCCATCAACTGCTCGAGAAAGACCCGCAGCGGCGGATCCCGAACGCCACGCTTCTGATGCGGCGTCTGGAGGCGATGGAGCACGCGTTGTCCCTGGACAACATGGACTCCACGGACGAGATGGACTCCGCGGACGACATGGTTTCCGCAGACGCCCCGGCGTCTACTGACGCCCCGGCGTCTACTGACGTACCGTCTGCGGGCGCCCCATCTACGGATGCCCCGGCGTCTGCCGCTGCCGCAACAGGTCCTCCGGGGCCGACCTGCCCAGAGGCCGTGGCCCAAGCAGCGGCGAGTCTGCCCGGCGAGGAGCTGCCGGAGACGAAGCTCACGGGGGCGTTCGAGCGGGAATCCGCCGCCCTGCGGGCCGAGGAGCCCAGACCGGTCGCCCGGTTCGTGCCCGTGCGGCCCGGTGATCTCGACCGGCCCGACCGCGGTCAGACCATCACCACTTGGATCTCCCCGCAGACCTGGATCCTGGTCGTCGGGCTGATGCTCATCTGGTTGGTCACGTGGTATCTGCTGCAACCTCCGTCGGCCGACGCCCTTTACCGGAGGATTACGGCCCAGACGAGGTTGGGGACCTCCGACTCCTCGCTGGCGGCCGAGGACGACATCCGCGAGTTCCTCATGCGTTTTCCGGGCGATCCCCGCTGCGAGGATCTCCGGGAAGACGCCAGGCAGATCGACCTGTCAAGCCTGGAGCGGAAGCTGGAACGTCGGGCCAAGGGTCTCCTGAACCGGGGGGGGATGCTACCCATCGAGCGGCTTTACGTCGAGGCGATGAACCATGCGTGGCTCGATCCGGAAGTCGGCTTGAGCCGCTTCCAGGCGATCATCGACCTGTACGGTTCTCAGACCGAACACTCCGGGCCGACGGCGCAGTACGTCGAGTTGGCCAAGCGCCGAATGGCCGAGCTCCGGGAGCAACTCGATTCGCAGGTCGAGGAGCACCTGGCCTTGATCCTCGATCGGCTTGACGAGGCCGACCGGATTCGGGCCGGCAATCCGGCCCGGGCCGCGGCGATCTACCGGGCCGTATTACAGCTATATGCCGACAAGCCGTGGGCGCAGGACGCCGTCGGCCGCGCCCGCCGGGGCCTGGGCGAAACCGGGAGCGGTGGGCAAGCGGCGGGCAAGCCCGCCCGCTAAACGGTTCCAAAATCTCAAATCCCCAAATCCCCAAATCCCTAAATCCCTAAATCCCCTCCTCCCCCGCCCCTCGTTGCCGTTGCCGGTCTGATGGCGTATTATGATCGGCTGACGCTTGCCTTCCAGAATCCAAGACGAGTACCGAGGCATGTCCACCCGAAGTGAAGATTTCGCCGGCCTGACCGTAGCGCTTGTGACCCCCTTCCGAGAGGGGCAGGTGGATACCGAGGCGATCCAGCGGAACGTCGAATTCCAGATCGAGGCGGGGACCACCTGCCTGTCGCCGGTAGGCACCACGGGCGAGTCGCCCACGCTCTCGCACCCGGAGCACGAGCGAGTGATTGCCGCGGTGGTCGAGGCGGCGGCCGGCCGGATCAAGGTCATGGCCGGCACCGGCTCCAACAGCACGGAAGAGGCCCTGCGGCTGACCCGCTGGGCGGCCAAGCGCGGGGCCGACGCCGCGTTGGTGGTCGCCCCCTACTACAACAAGCCCACGCAGGAAGGCTTCTTCCGGCACTTCAAGACGTTGGCCGAGGCGGTCGATATTCCGATCTGCATTTACAACATTCCGGGCCGCACGGCCAAGAACATCGAGCCGGAGACCATCGTCCGCCTGGCCGAGATACCCAACATTACGATGGTCAAGGAATCGACCGGCTCGATGGACCAGGCCTCGCAGATCCTGGCCCGAACGGACCTCACGCTCCTGAGCGGCGACGACAGCCTGACGCTGCCGCTGTTGGCCCTGGGGGCCAGGGGCGTGGTCTCGGTCGTGGGCAACGTGGTCCCCAAGGACGTGATCGCGATGGTCCGCGGGTTCGAGGCCGGCGACCTCGGCGAGGCCCGCTGTCGGCACTACAAGCTCTTCCCCCTCTGCCGCGACATGCTCGGGCTGGCCACCAATCCGATCCCGATCAAGGCCGCCATGGAGCTTTTGGGCCGCGACACGGGCGAGCTCCGCATGCCGCTGCTTCCGCTGGACCAGGCCGAGCGCGAGAAGCTCCGCAAGACGCTGACGGCCTACGGTTTGCTATAACGTCCGGCTACGACCCGAACTCCTGGGTCCAGTACTTGCCGGCGTATCCCAACCCCTGGCGGCGGTTGTTGGGGCGGAACAGGTTCTTGTGGTGGCCCGGGCTGAGGAACCAGGCCCGCAACGCCTCCATCGAGACTGCGGAGCCCATGAAGATGTTCTCGCCCGAAGCGGTCGTCCCGGCCAACTTCGCCCGGTCCCAAGGCGTTTTCTTGCCGGGCACGGGCGATTCGTGGGCAAAGAAGTTGTTGGCCTGCATGTCGGCGCTGTGTCCGCGGGCGGCCTCGCAAAGCTTCAGGTCGTACACC
The DNA here is from genome assembly GCA_050014815.1 of Thermoguttaceae bacterium. Taxonomy (GTDB): domain Bacteria; phylum Planctomycetota; class Planctomycetia; order Pirellulales; family Thermoguttaceae; genus JBEKCP01. The sequence goes on from JBEKCP010000115.1 coordinate 4,423, forward strand.
AGCGGCCTCAGTCCGCACATCATCCGCATCGCGTTGACGGCCTGCATTCCGGCAAGGACGTTGGGATCGAGCTTCGGCGACAACGCCGCGTTCTGCTCGAAGACCTTGCGGGCCACTTCCGCTTCCGGGCGCGAAAAATCGGCCCGGAGTTTCTTGATCTTCTCCGTGTAATCCGGCAGCGGCAGGGGCGGATCCTTCGGCCACTCCTGCTGGAGCGCGTCGGCGAGTGCGGCCGACTGGTCCAATTGCGCGGCGGTCCTGGCCACCTTGGCGTCCCAAGCGGCGGTCTGCGCCGATCGCTGCCGGTAGACCTGCGTCAGGCGGTCCAGCGCCGGCAGGCCCACTTGCTCCAACTGGTCATGGGAAAGGTTTGGGGCATCGCGGAGGTCGGCTAGGACCTTCCGCAACTGGTCGATGACCGCATCCAGCTTCGCCGTTTTGGGGGCGGGGCCGGCGTAGGTGGCGAGATGCTCCAGTTCCTTCCGGATCAGGTCGTCGGCCGCGGCCACGCCTGCCGGGCCGAGTGCAACAAGTTCCTTGACTACGGCGGCCCGGCGCTCGGCCCCGCCGCGGACCGTTCGATACTTCGCCGCCAACTGCCGCGCCTGCCGGGCGGTCTCGTCCGGCGGATCAGCAGCCGACACCAGAGACCCGGCCAGCGCCAGCGCTGCCACAAGTCGCAAGCAGGTGCAATGATCGCGGTTCATGACGACTCCTTGATATCACTTTGCGGGCCGACGGTCAAGGTCGTCGCGGAGGTGAGCGGGTAGCGCCGGAGCACGTCCGTCACGTCCTCGACCCGAAGGACGGCCACCAGGTCGAGGTCCTCCCGGATCGTGCGGTACTGCCGGCGATACACCCAGTCGGCGCCGACCATGAACAGGCGGTCGCGGGGACGCTCGCTCGTGAGGACGAGCCGCGAGCGGACCTTGCTCTTCGCCTGCCGGATCTCGGCGGCCGTAACGGAATCGGCGTGGGCCGCGCGGTAGAGGTCGCGGATCCGCCGGAGGTTTTCGGCGGTCTGCTCGGGCGCGCAGCTCATGAAGGTGAAAAATACGCCCGCCCCTTCGTACTCGCAATGGCTGATCTCGGCCTGCTCGGCCAGGCCGGAATCGATCAGCTCCCAGTAAAGCCGGCTGCCGGAGTCGTCGCCGAGGACCATGGCGAGGAGTTTCGCGGCGTAGCGGTCCGCGTCGCCCGCGGCGGGGGCCGCCGCCAACTGGAGCGTGTACTGCTGGGTGGCCGCGGGGCGCCGGAGGCCGTGGAAGCCCGGCCGGGGGCGTGCGGGCTGGGCGATCCGCCCGCCCTCGGAGCGATCCCAGGCGCCGCAGGCCGCGCGGGCGTCGGCCACCAGGGCGTCGAAATCCACTCGCCCCGCCGCCGCCAGCACGATGTTTTCCGGGCCGTAGCGGCGCCGGACGTAGTCCCGCATGGCTTCCACGTCCATGGCTTCAATGCTCCGGGCGGTTCCCAGGACGCTGCGGCCCAGCGGGTGCGGCCCGAAGTATGCGGCCCGGCATTTCTCGTCCGCACCAAACGGCGGCTGGTCCTCGTACATCTGGATCTCTTCGAGGATCACCTGCTTCTCGACCTCGAAGTCGTCCGGGCGAACGGCAGGCCGCAGGATGTCGGCCAGCAGCCGGAGGCAGGGGCCCTGGAGTTCCGGCAGGATGGCCGCGTGGAAGACCGTGTTCTCCTCGCTGGTGAACGCATTGTACTGCGCTCCCAGCTCGTCGAACTCGCGGTTGACGTCGTCGGCACTACGGGTCGCGGTCCCCTTGAACGCCATGTGCTCGAGGAAATGGCTCACGCCGGCCTCCGCGTCGGTCTCGTCGCGGGCGCCGGTCTTGACGAAGAAGGCCAGGGCGGTCGAGTAGGCCTCGGCGCTCGTCTCCGCCACGATCTCCAGGCCGTTGGGCAATACTGCGGTGCGGAATTCCAATGGGCTGCTCCTGTTGCGGCTCCCCTGAATTGAACACGTTTAGCGGGCGGGCTTGCCCGCCGAGTACCAGTTGGTCAACGATTCGCCCGGCGGGCAAGCCCGCCCGCTAAACAACGGAGGGCGCGGGCACGTTCACTTTCAGCGGTTCTTCTCCGAGCGTCACCACGGTGAAATCCCGCGGCGGGTGCCCGGCCAGGTAGGCGTTGATGCTCCGGCTCGTCAGGCCGTCGACCAGCCGGCCGATTTCCTCCAGGGTCCTCGCGCGGCCCAGGTGGTACCAATCGCGGGCGATCGCGCCGCTGCGGGCCGAGCTCGATTCCTGCTGCAAGATCAGGGCATTCTTGATGCGGGCCTTGAGGCGGTCCAACTCGTGCGACTCGATGCCGCGGCCCAGCCGCACCAACTCGCCGAGCGTCACGTCGAGGGTCTCCTGGGCCCGTTGGGCCCCGCTGGCCGCGTAGCAGAGCACGGCCCCGCGGTCGCGGAGCGTGTGGTAGCTGGCCGATACGGCGTAGCAGAGGCCGCGCTTCTCGCGGACCTCGGTGAACAGCCGCGAGCTCATTCCCCCGCTCAAGGCCCCAACCGCTCCCCATGCCTGAAAGTAGTCGGGATCCCGGTAGGGCACGCTTGCGTAGGCGATGCCGATCTGGGTCTGGCCGGAGTCGTAGGGAATATGACCATAGCCTTGCGGGCCTTCCTCTTCGACCAACGGCTCGACAGGCTGCGGCTCCCAGTCGCCCAAGAGGCGGCCGACCAGGTCCACCAGCGGCTCCCACTCGACGTGGCCGGCGACGCCGAGGATCGTGCCGTTGGGCTGGAAATGGCGGCGAAAGAAGCCGCGGATCTCGCCGATCGTGACCGATTGGACGGCCTCTTGCTCTCCGAAGGAGGAGCGGCCCCACGGGCTCGGATAATGGCGGCGGCGGAGATCGAGCATCACCTTGTCGGCCGGCTCGTCTTCGATGGCCCGCAATTCCTGGAGGACGACCTGGCGGCCGGCTTCGAGCTGCTCGGCCGGCAGGCGGGGCCGCCGCAGGATGTCGGCGAAGACGGCCAGTGCCTCCGGCAGGTTCTCGGCCAGCGTGGCCCCGCAGTAGACGGCGTGGGCGGCCGAGACCGACTCGTTGTGCTCGACGCCGAGGTTGTCCAGGTCGAGGACCAGTTGCCGGCTATCTCGCGGGCCCGCCCCGCGGACCGTCATCTCGCAGGTCAGCGCGCCGAGCCCGCTGCGACCGGGCGGCTCGCGCACGCAACCGGCCGGCACGAGAAAGCTCAGTGCCGCCGATTGCAGCCAGGGCATCGGCTCGGCCAGCAACACCAGGCCATTGCCGTACGTATGGGAGGTAATGTCGGTCACGGGGAGGGATGTCAGTTTTCAGTGTTCAGTGTTCAGTTTTCAGCACGCAGTTCTCACTTGCAGGTTTCCAATCCCCAATCCCTAATCCCCAATCCTCTTACGAATACACCGGCTCGACGGCCTTGTAGACCGTCTTCGCCGTGACGAAGCCCAACCGGCGATAGAGCCGGATCGCGCCTTCGTTCTGGGCGGTCACTTCGAGATAGACGCGGGCGATGCCTGCCCGGCGGAACCCTTCCAGCGAACGGAACAACAAGGAGGTGCCCAACCCGCCGTTGCGGTGCTCGGGCGTGATGCCCAGGTTCTGGACGGCGCCCAGGCCCGCCTGGTCGCGGATCCCCTGGACGGTTCCGCAGCACTCCGGCCGTCCATGCCCCGGCCTCAGGAACGTCAGCAGCCAGGTGGCCTCCGGCAGGAAGCCGGGCTTGCGGACAATCTCGGTCATCAGGCGGCGGCAGCCGTCCAGATCGCCGAGGCACGTGAAGACATTGGAATCGATTTCGCCCCGGAAGCTCAGGAACTTGGCCTCCGCGAAGGCTTCCAGAAGGGAGGGCTGCCACGCCACGAAACGATACTCGTTCGGGACCGCCCCCAATGCCAGGTCACGGCCGGCCAGGTCGAGTTCCATGCGATATCGCTTGAAGTAGGTGAGGTCCATCATAGCTCTTGCAACCGGGAAAAAGGGGACAGTCCCCATTTGCCGGAACCCCCCGGAGGCGGGCACCATGTACGCATGGTCGTCGCACAAATGGGGACTGTCCCCTTTTTCCCAACCGGTTCTCTAAAGTCTACCGGCGGGGTGCAAACGGGTCAATCATTTGGCGGGGGGCGCCTCGGCCGGCGGCGGAAACTGGCCGCAAACCAGCCCGCAATACGACTTCGCCGCGTCCACTTTGACGACCTGGCGATCGTACGTCACCAGGCCGTTGCACTCGGTCTCGCAATCGGCCGTCTGCGTGTAGACCGCGGCCGACAGCCCCTTTTCGTCGCGAAGCCGCTGGACCTTCTTCCAGAGTTCGAGATACCTGGCGGTCAGGGTCTCCGCGTCGGCCATGCTGCGGTAGCCCCAGGTCTTCGCGACCCACGTATGTCCCTCCAGGGGCAGTCCCAGTCCGCCGAACTCGCCGAGGACCGCCGCCCGAGACGCCTCGGGGGCGGGACAACTCGGCCCGGGATAGTCGTGCCGGTCGATCACGTCGCTCACCTTGCGGTCGTTCCAGCCGCTGGCGCTGCACACCAGGCGGGTCGGATCGAGTTGCTTGACCCAGCGGGTCAGCCTCACGGTGTCGTACTGGCCCCAGCCCTCGTTGAAGACCACCCACAGGACGATGGACGGGTGGTTCAGGTGCGATTCGACCATGGCCCGCAGCTCGGCCTCGAACTGGCCGGCCCGCTCCGGCGAATGCGGAACTGCGTCCTCTCCCTTCTCACTTTTCACGCCCTTCCCACCCTTCTCGCTCTTTTTTCCCGCCCCGCCGCTGGGCATGTCCTGCCAGACCATGAGTCCCAACCGGTCGCACCAGTAATACCAACGCTGGGGCTCGATCTTGACGTGTTTTCGGGCCATGTTGAAACCGAGCGTCCGCAGCACTTCGATGTCGTAGCGAAGGGCCTCGTCGGTCGGGGCCGTGTAGAGCCCGTCCGGCCAATAGCCCTGGTCCAGCGGGCCCGCCTGGAAGACGAACCGGTTGTTGAGCATCAGCCGCGTCGTGCCCCCGGCGTCCTTGCCCAGCGCGATCTTCCGCATGCCGAAATAGCTCCCAACCGCATCCACCGGCCGGCCGTTGCGGCAGAGCGAGACCGTCAGCCCGTAGAGGAACGGGCTCTCTGGCGACCAGAGCTTCGCCCGGCGGATCGCCAGGGTGATCGGCTGCCCGACCTGGCCGATAGCGCGGGCGACCGCGCGGCGGCCGTCGCAGGCGACGGCCGCGACCTGGAGATCCTCCGCCGCGCCGCGCGGAGCGACTGCCACCCGCAACGTCCCGGCGTCGATGTCGGGCGTGATCGTCAAGGCGGCGATGCTTGACGCCGGCACCGGTTCCAGCCATACCGTCTGCCAGATGCCCGAGCAGGGCGTGTAATAGATGCCGCCGGGCTTCTTGATCGAGCTGAATCGCTGCTTGCCGTGGGCCTCGCCGTTGGCGCCGGTCGAGTCCCACACGCGGACCAGCAGGGTGTTCTCGGCAGCCGGCCTCACGGCGTCGGTAACGTCCAGCGTGAACGGGTCATAACCGCCGCGGTGCGTGCCCAACTCCTTGCCGTTGAGCCATACGACGGCTTCCCAATCCACGGCGCCGAAGTGGAGGAGCAGGCGCCGGCCGTCGCCCAGGGCCGGCGCGGTGAAGCACCGCCGATACCAGAGGTGCTCGTCGGCCGTCAATGCCTGCTTGAGGCCCGACAGGGCCGACTCGATCGGGAACGGCACGAGGATCTGCTTGTCGAACTTCTCCGGCGGCGGTATATCGCGGGGCGTCACGGCACAGTCCCACAGGCCGTTGAGGCTATGCCACTCCGCCCGCACCATTTGGGGGCGGGGATACTCGGGCAGCGGGCACTGGGGATCGACCTTGGCGGCCCAAGGGGTCATCAGGTGTCCCGGCACCGGCTGCCACTCGGCCGCAACGGCCCAAACGCCGCCCGTCGCAAGAACGGCAGTCGCCAGGATCGTTCGCATCGGCATGGTCCCCAGATGAAAGTAGGGTGGGTCGACGGGCACCGACGCGCAGCGTTGGTCGGCGAGCCCCACCAGAAATCAGCCAAACTCCAGTCGGTGGGGCTCGCTTCGCTCGACCCAAGCGAGCCCCACCATTTTCCAGGAGAATCGTTATGGTGGGGCTCGCCGACCATGCTGCGCACGGTGCCCGTCGACCCACCCTACAGTCTTTTGCGCCTTCGCGCCTTTGCGTGATACCCCTCCCAGTCAGGTGTTGCCTTCACGACAGGCCCTTCCGTGCTGCTGGGCATATCCGCGAGACCGCACGATGCTTGCGAAGGGGCCGTTTACAAGGATATCGGTTGAGGATGGGGAGTATTTCACGCAAAGGCGCAAAGGGGAGAACCGGAGTTAGCCATCCTTACCGACCTCTCGCCAGTCCTTGAACCGTCCGCTCTGGATGTGCCCTGCGGCCTCTTCTACGTCCTGAACGAGCCCCGGCATCTTGAGCAACTCGGCGGTGGCATCCCGGCTGGCGGCAGTTTCGAGGTAGTCCAAGAACTCCGCGGCGACCCGGACCTTGTCCGGCGGCAGGCTGTCCAATCGTTCCTTGGCGTGTTCTCGCAACTGGACGATGGTCATGTCCTCCCTCCTGGGGGATGTCTTACCGGGATGCGGATGGGAAGCGTCTACATTATATCAAGAACATTCTCGTCCTTGCACCCTTGCGGCAGCGGCGGCGGGCGTTGTTTTTTTTCATCATCAGCGGCGGTTTTCCAATACGGAGCCGTCGCAACCTCCAGGGGGTGCCTGCACGACACCGTTGCAGGCGACGATTATAAACTATTATACAATAGCATGTTGCGTATGCCGAAAGGGATGGCGACGGGGTGGATTCTTCGGCGGCATGCCGGTTGCTCCAAGACCCGGCATCCGCACCGCTTGTTCCCGGGCACCACGCCCGGCGTGGTCGTGGCACACTGCGTCCTGAATTGGTGACTCCTATGATGCTGCCGGCATCCTGCGAAGCCCCTGAAACCGCCGCTACGACCCACGCCGACCTCCCGCTCTGCACGGGGCCCCGGGTTCGCGTGCTGCACGTGATCAACGGCGAGGTCTACGGGGGCGCCGAGCGGGCGTTGGACCATCTGGCCCGGCACCTCGGCCGCTTCGGTTTCGACGTGACCATGGCCTGCC
>JBEKCP010000116.1:0-11519 GCA_050014815.1 Thermoguttaceae bacterium
ATGTGCCTCCCCGGCAGCGGATTGCCCAAGTGTTCGATGAGGGAACAATCGAGGAGTGGGAAGCCGATTTGGAGACGGCCGACCCGTTGCGCTACGTCGACAAGATTCCCTATCCTCAGCGGCTTGACGAGGAGCAGAAACGCACCGGGCTGCGCGAAGCAGCCGTGGTGGGCACAGGCATGATCCGCGCCCGCCGCGTCGCCTTCGGCGTCACCGACATGGGCTTCATCATGGGCAGCATGGGCTCGGTGGTGGGCGAGAAGCTGACGCGCACCATCGAACGCGCCACCACCGAGCAATTGCCGCTGATTATCATCTCCGGCTCCGGCGGCGGCGCCCGCATGCACGAAGGCATGTTCTCGCTGATGCAGATGGCCAAGGTCTCCGCCGCCCTGGCCAGGCTGGACCAGGCCGGCGGGCTGTTCATCTCCATCCTGACCAATCCGACCATGGGCGGCGTCGCCGCCAGCTTCGCCTCGCTGGGCGACGTGGTCTTCGCCGAGCCCAAGGCCCTGATCGGGTTTGCCGGGCCGCGGACCATCAAGGCCACCATCCGCATCGAGCTGCCCAAGGGCTTCCAGACCAGCGAGTTCCTCCTGGAGCACGGCTTCATCGACCGCATCGTCTCCCGGAAGGACCTCCAAAGCGAGATTGCCCGCACCATCGACTACTGCGGCAAGAGCTAGCGATGGGACTTCTTAATCAACTCAAATCGCTGGTGACGGGAAATCGCGTCGACGTGTCGAAGCGGTTCGCGCTGCTGCGCGAGGCGATCTCCGGCACCATGTCGAAGTTCTACATGGCCAGGGACCTGCGGACGGGCAAGGTCGTCGGGCTGAAGATCCTGGACATCGAGAAGACGGCGGCCCTGGAGGCCCGATTTCGCGGCCTCGATAAGCCGTGCGAGGGCGAGGTCTCCATGCGGTTGCGGCACCCCCGCATCGTCGAGACCTACGAATACGGCGTGACGACCGAAGGGGCGCCGTACCTGGTCATGGAGTTTCTCGAAGGGGCGGACTTGAACTCGCTACTGGTCGCCCGCGACCCCTCGCTGGCGACGCACGCCCTGCGATACCTCCGCCAGGCGGCCGAGGCGATCGGGGCCGTCCACGCCGCCGGCTTCATCCACCGCGACGTCTGCCCGCGCAACTTCCTCCTCGTCAAGAAAGGGGCGCCCGACCTCAAGCTCATCGATTTCGGCGTGACGGTGCCCGCCACGCCGCCGTTCATGCAGCCGGGCATCCGCACCGGCAACCCCAACTACATGGCCCCCGAGATCGTCCGCCGCAAGCCCACCGACCACCGGCTGGACGTCTTCGCCTTCGGCGCCACGGCCTACGAGCTGGTGGCCGGCCAGTTGCCATGGTTCCGGGGCGCCACCGGCCTGGCCGCCATGACGCACGACCAGCCGCCCGCCGACATCCGCGAGCTGCGGCCCCGGATCCACCCGGCGCTGGCCCGGGCGATCCATTGGTGTCTGGAGGCGGAGCCGGCCCGCCGTTGCCCTTCGATGGACCGCTTCCTCCAGGCGATCAAGGATGTGCAAGCGGCCGATGCGCCGTAGAACCCTCGCGGCCGTCCGCCCTCTCCGGCAAGGGGAGAGGGGTGTTGTTGGCCGGCCGCTTAGATCAGCGCACGATCGCCGTACGCCACAGCATCGCCCCGCCTGATGCCCAGAAGTACACCGAGAAGGTGAGGAGCATCCAGATAAGGTCGCCCAAGAGACTCCCCGGTCGTACAAGTCTCCGGGCCGCCGGGATGGCCAACGGCCATGCGGCAAGGAAGGCCGGCACGAAGTACCAGGCCGGGGCCAGGCTGAGCCGTCGAGTCAGGTCGTAATAGGCCAGAAGAGCCAGGATCAGAAGGCCGGCGCCCAGCGCCCAGCACCATGCGGCGGCCTTGCCTCGCTCCGCTTGTCTTGCCCAGAATACACTCCCCAGCGCGATCTGGTGAACAGCGAGCAGCGAGACCGGCCACGTGAACACGAACCGGCCTGAAAAACGATTGCAAAGCGGCGTGGCCAAGACACCGAGTACCAGAATCCCCAACCAAAAAGCGATTCTGGCGGAAACGCGGGCGGACTGGCGGCAACGCAGCCGGAATACGCCGTAAACGCCTGTTGCCAACACGCCGGCAGCGGCGACAACGCCCAAGGACAATACGTACCATCGAGCAAGTTCCGATAGGTCGGGCAGCTCGAACGGGTATTCCCGCTCCGCGCCCACGAGCCAGGCCAACTCCAGCCGATGGGCCTTGGGAATCGCCGAGGTTGGCACCGCCAACTCCCGCTGACGGCGATCCAACCCAGCGGGCGCTGCCACGTACAGGCACGCTACCCGGGTGGGGCTGCGGAGGTACAGCCGGCCGCGATGCAAGGAAGGAGCCGTCCAGCACGCCTCGCCCCGAAAGACTTCGGTCCGAGCAAGTTCTTCGTAGCGTTGCGGATTGGCCCGAACCAAGAGCACTTCGCCGCGATCGTTGAAGAGCAGGAGCTTGCCGTCCGCCACGGCGATCGTGGCCTGGCCGGGGCGGTCGCTTGACCAGAGGGTATTGCCCTGCTTGAAGTCGATCGCGCGGAACATGCCCCGCGAGCGACCGTGCGGGCTCGTCTGGGCCCCGCGGATGTCGAAACCGTAGACGCAGCCGCCGACCAGAACGCTGGAGGCGACGTCGTTGGACATCTGGGGATCATGGCGCACCAACCGGAGCCGGCAGCCCGACTTGTCGGGAGCATCGCTTCCCCGCGGGACGGCTTCAAGCATGTAGAGGTCGGAGCCGGCGCGGAAGGGTTGCATCGTCCTGAGATACGGCTCGTCGTACAATGGGAAGGCGGCGTGCTCGTCGTAACCGCTCGAATACGATTGCTGCCAGAGAAGCCCGCCGGTCTTCAAGTCAAAGCCGGCCAACTCGTTCTGAAGGAACGCGACAACCTGGCGGGTGCCGTGAAAGGTGATGGGAATGGCTGAACAGTACGAAGCAGGCGCATCGCCCGATGCCCACACCGCCTGGCCGCTGTCGGCATCCAGTGCAACGACTGCCGCGGAACGGCCGCCCACCGGCAGGATCACCTTTCCGTCTTCGACCAGGGGCGAGCAGGCATAGCCGAAGTCGGTGCCGCGCCCGCCGAACTGGCGGTTGACATTGACGGTCCAGAGTTGCCGCCCGTCGGCGGCGCGGAGGCATCCCACCAGGCCATCCGGGCCCGCAAAGTAGATCCGGCCGTCCGACCAGGTAGGCGTCGAACGTGGACCGGGATACATTCCCCCAGGGTCATACGGCCAACCGTAGCGGTGCTCCCAGATCGTTCGGCCCGTATCGGCATCCAGCGCCAGGACCTTCTGGTCCGCGAGGGTTTGCCCTTGGGTGTATACGCGGTTGCCCACGGCAATCACGCCGGAATAGCCGCGGCCGACTTCGCGCGTCCACAAGACGGGCGGGCCTTCCGCCGGCCAGGAGTCCGTCAGTTCCGTATTGGGCGACTCGGCGTTGTAATAGGGACCGCGGAGGTGCGGCCAGCCCGGATCGGCCGGCGCCGGCCCTTCGGTCTGCCGCTGACTTCCCGATTCCGGCGTCCAAGGCAGGGGAAAGCCGGCGAGGTACCATGCCACAACAAGGCACACACCGCCATAGACCAGCACCCGGACCGCGATGGCCCACAGGAGCGAACGGGGGTTCCGCGCCGTCCCGCCACTGAGTTTGCCGGCACCGGTCATGTTTGCCTTCGCTGGCCTTGGCTCGCGTGCGGCCCCGGCCCGGCGCGGTCTATCCGCAAAATTGCGCGTCGGCAGTCCTCTTCGCTCAACTCGTCCCGCAAGAACTGGTACGACAGTGCAATTCTTCCGCCCGCCGTCAGGCGCTGGGGGCGGGGGCGATGACAGGCGCGGCGATCTCGGCGGGCTTCGCCGGGGGCGGCTCGGCCACCTCGACCGGCGGCGGGCCCAACTCCTCGACCGCCGGGGCACTCTCCGGCGCCGGAGCAATCGACTCGACATACCCGCGAATGAGCTGCACCGTCTCGTCGACCGTGTCGGCCTGCACGAGCATCAGGTCGCCGGGCTGGGCGCTCCGCAGGGCCAACACGACCGCGGCGTCGGCCCCGCGGACTTCGTCGATCTGCCGGGTCCGCTTCCCTGTCTCGACGCCCTGCCGGATCAGCCGGATGATCTCCCCCTCGGCGCGGCCGCGGCGATAGTGGTCTTCGTAGAGGATGACGCGGTCGAATGCCTCGCCGAGGATCTCGCCCTGGCGGATCAAGTCGCAATCGCGGCGATCGCCCGCAATGGAGTAGACGCAGGTGCGGCGCTGGTGCGGGAACTGGTCCATCGCCCGGATCAAGGCCAACAGGGCGTCCGCGTTGTGGCCGTAGTCGACCACGACGGTGGCCCCGTGGATTTCCAGCACGTTGAACCGCGCGGGGGCTTTCTCCATGTCGGCGGTGAAGGTCTCGGCCCGGGCGAGGATGACCTCGGGCGGCACGCCGAGCGCCAAGAGGGCGCCCACGGCCGCCAGGGTGTTCTCGACGTGGAAGCCCACCTGCCCGGCACGGCACAACGGCACGTGGTCCAGGGTGAGCAACGGCTGCTCGCGGCTGCCGTCGGCCAGCACGATAGTGTTGTTGCGGACGAAGAGGGCCTGGCCGCCGGCGTTGCGGTGCCGGACGATGACCGGATGGTTCTCGTCGACGGCAAAGTAGCATATCTTGCCCGCGCAGTACGGCTCCATGCCGACGACCAGGGGATCGGCGGCGTTGAGGACGGCGGTGCCGTCGGGCGGCACGACGTCGACGATGCAGCGTTTCACCTTGGCCAGGTCGTCGACGGTATGGATCTCGTTGAGCCCGAGGTGGTCGCCTTCGCCGATATTCGTCACGACGGCGACGTTGCAATGGTCGAAGCCGAGTCCGGCGCGGAGGATGCCGCCGCGGGCTGTCTCGAAGACGGCCGCCTCGACCGCGGGGTTGGTCAGCACGGCGCCGGCGCTCAGGGGGCCGCTGCAATCGCCCGTTTCGATCCGGCGGCCGTCGATATAGATCCCGTCCGTGCAGGTCATTCCCACCTTCAGGCCGAGCCCGCGGAGCACGTGGGCGATGAAGCGGGTCGTGGTAGTCTTGCCGTTGACGCCGGTGACGGCGACGATGGGGATCCGCCCGTCCTGGCCGTCGGGAAAGAGCGTCGAGATGATGGCCTCGCCCACGGGGCGGGAGATGCCGACCGACGGCACGAGGTGCATCCGCAGGCCGGGGGCGGCATTGACCTCGACGATCACGCCCCCCTGCTCCTCCAGCGGGGCGCTGATGTCGTTGGCCACGACGTCAACGCCCGCAATGTCCAGGCCGATGACCGCCGCGGCCTCGACGGCGCGGGCGGCCACCTGCGGATGGACCCGCTCGGTCACGTCGATGGCGGTGCCGCCGGTGCTCAGGTTGCCGTTGCGGCGGATGAGCACCAGCGCGCCGGCCGGCGGCACGCTGTCGGGGGTAAACCCCTGCTCGGACAGGACGGCCAGGGCGACCGCGTCGAGCTTCATCTTGCTCAGCACCGTGGCGTGGTGCTCGCCGCGCCGGGGGTCCTGGTTGACCAGCTCGACGAGCGCGGCGACGGTGCGGGCGCCGTCGCCGAGGATGGAAGCGGGCTCGCGGCGGGCCGCGGCCACCACCCGGCCCCCCACCACCAGCAGGCGGTAATCGTGCCCCGGGGCGAACTTCTCGACGATCACGTTCGAGCTTTCCAGCAGCGCCGCCTGGTATGCCTTCTCGACCTGTTCGCGACTGGTGAGGTTGGTGGCCACGCCGCGGCCCTGGTTGCCGTCCTGCGGCTTGACCACGACCGGCACGCCGATATCGCACGCCGCCTCCCACGCGTCAGCGGCGTCGGCGACCGGCCGGCCGGACGGCACCGGCACGCCCACGGACCGCAGCAGCGTGCGGGTCAACTCCTTGTCCTGCGCGATCTCTTCCGCGATCGAGCCGGTGCGATCGGTCTCGGCCGCCCGGATGCGGCGCTGGCGAGCGCCATAGCCGAGTTGGACCAGGCTCTGGGAGTTCATGCGGCGGGCGGGGATGCCGCGGGCCAACGCGGCGTCGACGATGGCTTGGGTGCTCGGGCCGAGGCAAGACTGATGGGCGAGGTCCCGCAGCCGGCTGATCTCCGCCTTCACGTCCGTCGGCCGATCGTGCATCGCCGCCAGCACCAACTCGCGCGCGGCGGCCAGGCATGCGCGAGCGACCGTTTCGTCCTTGTACTTGATGACGACGCGGTAGACGCCCTTCTCCGACGTTTCGCGGGCGCGGCCGAAGCCGACCTGCGTGCCGGCGAGATTCTGCAGTTCCAAGGCGACGTGCTCGAGAACGTGGCAGGGATACGTTCCGTTGCGGAGCCGCTGGAGGAAACCGCCCCGCTCTCCTATGCTGCACCGGTGCTCGATCAGGGTGGGCAGCCAGTCCATGAGCCGGTCGGCGAACCCGGGGAAGTCGGTCGAGGGGCGGTCCAGATCGCCGAGGGCCACCCAGGCCTCGATCACGGGAGAGTTCGCCCAAACGTTCGGGCCACGCAGCGCCAGCACTCTTCGGAGTTCCATAGTTGTGTCTTCCACTGCACCTTGCACGATTTCAAGATCTCTCAAAGTTCTTTGTTGCCGGCCGTAGCCGGTTCGTCACGCTCTCGCGCGTCTACGCCTTCTCCCCGGTGCGGCGGCGAGGATGCACCGCCGGTGAGCCAGTTGAAAGGCGTTAGACGTTTTTCAGCCCACGGCGCGCAGATTCCGTGCAAAGCGGTTCAGCCGTGAAGATGTGGGCTACGGTACCAGGCGGGCAGGTTCCTGAAGGAGGGAAACGCTCCCTCTGTGGAATCCCACAGTAATCGCGGGGGCGTTCGTATCCTTTGATTGAACCCTTACGCAGCGGGAAAATCAAGAGGCGGCTGCCGGAATTCTCAAGTTTTCCCATTCGATCCAGATAGCCCAGTGACAGGAAATTTTCCTTCTTTTATAAATGATTCCTCTGCTCCGCGACGCGGTACTCGGCAGACGGAGCCGTACTCGGCAGCCGCAATATCGTACTATCGGCAAACTCGGCGGCCGGCCCGAGTGCGTCTAACCGCAAGATATGCCCCGACCCTTGCCAATGGCCGCGTGGGTGGCACGCCCTGAGGAACGAAGGGCGTGTGGAGGCCCCGCAAACCACGCCGTTGGCCGACCAACGCTTCGCGTCGGTGCCCGTCAGGGACGTGCCACCCGTCCGCTCCGACCCTTGCCAATGGCTGCGGCCTTCCGCGGAGCCACCAGCCGATGTTACAATTTAACGACCCGAGAGAGGTGTCCGTCACCTTTTCCCGGCCGATGCCCCGCCACCGCCCTGTCGTGGACGCACGATGACCCAACAGCCTTTGACGCCGCGTGACTTTCGCCTGGAGCAGGACTCCTGGGGGCAGCTTGTCCTGATCTATCCCGACGGGAAGCGCGAGGTTGGCGTAGTGCCGTTTCGGGCGTTCCCCGTCTCGGATTCGCACCGCTGGGTGTCGGTTTGCGATGCCGAAGGGCACGAGATCTTCTCGATCGAAGACCTGGCAGCCGTGCCCGGCGACATGCGGGGAATCTTGGAAGATGCCCTGACACAGAGGGAATTCGTCCCCATCATATTGAGGGTCCATTCGGCGAACCACGATCAGCCGTCGCAATGGCGGGTCGAGACGGATCGCGGGCCGACCTCATTTCAGGTCAACAGCGTGGACGACGTGCGGCGGCTCGAACCCGCCCATGCCTCAGTCGTGGATTCGAACGGGATTCGATACTGGATACCCGACCTCCGGCGGCTCGACAAGCGGAGCCGCCGGTTGCTGGAATATTTCCTGTAGGCAAGATAACATATCGTGGGTGGCCCCGATAGCTTGCTATCGGGGTGCCGAAGGCACAAGAGGCTGTGCCAAGCCCTCTTGCCGCTACCGCGGCCCGGATAGGCAAGCTATCCGGGCCATCCGCGCCCTTTCAGGGCGTGCCACCCATCCGCACAAGATTACCCGACCGGCGGCAACCAATTCTCAGAGGCCCAGGAAAGACACGCGAAACCAGAAAAGGAGATTAGGCATGACTGACGTAATTCGCCGGAAGAAAACCCCTCGGTGGATGGGTCTTGTTGTATTGATGGTCGTGGCAGGGCTGGTGGGGGCGGGGATCATGGCCGACTACGGCGTCCGCCACTTCGTCCCCAACAGGGCCTCGGCTCAGGATGCGGTAGTCCAGGCGGACTCGCCCGGGCTGGGCACCCCCTCGGGCGCCCCGAGCCGTCCCGACGCCGGCGCCCAGCACGGCATGAGTTTCGCCAAGGCCCTTTCGAGTGCATTCCACTCGGCGGCTGAAAAGGTCCTGCCCGCCGTCGTCACGATTACGACGACCTCGGGGCCCGACAAGGAAAAGGAGAAGGTGTCTTCGAGCGAGGAAGACGAAGGGAATGATCTGGACAACTCGCCCTTCGGCGATCTGTTCCGCCAGAATCCCGATCTCCGCCGGTTCTTCGGCAACCAGATGCCCCAGCTCCCCTCGATGCCGCAGCGGCGGGTCGTGGAGACGGGCTCGGGCATTATTATCGACCCCTCGGGCGTCATCCTCACCAATAACCACGTAGTGGCGGCGGGCGGCAAAGTGACCGTCCGCCTGCCGGATGGCCGCGAATTCCAGGCCAAGGACATCAAGACCGATCCGAAGACCGACCTTGCCATCGTCCGGATCGAAGGCGCCGGGACCCTGAAGGCCGGCAAACTTGGCGACAGCGATTCGCTGGAGGTGGGCGACTGGGTCCTGGCCCTCGGCCAGCCCTTCGGACTGGAAGGCACGGTCACCGCCGGCATCATCAGCGCCAAGGGCCGCGGCCTGGGCATTACCGCCCGGGAAAGCTTCCTCCAGACCGACGCGGCCATCAATCCGGGCAACAGCGGCGGGCCGCTGGTGAACCTCGACGGCGAAGTGATCGGCATCAATACGGCTATCTCGACGCAAAGCGGCGGCTACCAAGGCGTAGGGTTTGCGATCCCCGCCAATCTGGCCAAATGGGTCAGCCGGCAGTTGATGGGCCAGGGAAAAGTGCTGCGTGCCTATCTCGGAATCCAGATCCAGCCGATGACGGCCCAGTTGGCCGAGAAACTCGGCGTAAAGGTCCATGCGGGGGCTCTGGTGACTGATGTCCCCCATGGTGTCCCGGCCGAGAAGGCCGGCCTGAAGCCGGGTGACATCATCGTCGAGTTCGCCGGCAAGAAGATCTCCAACCCGCAACAACTCCAAGGCGCCGTGGAGGAATCGAAGGTCGGCACCGCCCAGAAGCTCACCGTGATCCGCGACGAGAAACCGTTGGTACTCGAAGCGGTGCCGGCGGAACAGCCGGCCGACTACGGGCTACAGCGTTTCGGGCGCGGGGCCCCCGGCGGAAGGGCCCAGCCCTCGCGGTTCGACCGGCTCGGTATCCAGGGCGAGACCCTGACCCCCGAGCAGGCAAAGCAGTTGGGAGTGCGGACCGATCACGGAGTGGTCGTTACCCAGGTTCGGCCCGGCAGTCTGGCCGACCAGGCCGGCGTGTCCAGCGGGATGGTCATCACCCAGGCCAATCGGAAGCCGGTCCAATCGGTCGAAGACCTGCGGAAGATCGTGGAGGGACAATCTCTGGAAAAGGGCGTTCTCCTACTGCTCCAGTCGGCCCAGGGCTCCCGTTTCATCGTCATCCAGGCCCAAGATTAGTGCCCTAACACCGTGGCGGTATGGTCTGCGGAGGGGGACACGTTAATAATTAACCTGGATGGAGGATGGCCCCGTATTGAACGACTGACGATGGCTCGTCGTAGTTAACTTAGGGCACCTCCGGTTCCGGGGGTTTCCCTGAGGCCAGTGGGAACAGGCCAATCGGGAGGAGGCGGGCGATGATGGACGAATATGAGCCGGGGTCCATTCGCACCTATCTGATGCAGATGGGCGACATCCCGTTGCTGACCCGGCGGGAGGAATTGGCCGCAGCCGAGCGGATCGAGACTGCTCGGCGGCGCCTCCGGCAGGGGATGCTCGCGTCGGACTATATCCTGCACACGGCGGTGGCTTCGTTTCGGGATGTCCTTGGAGGGCGGCTGCGGTTGGACCAGGTGGTCGAGACGCCCTTGACCACTCCCTTGGAGAAACGTCGCTGCCTTCGCCGGATGGCCGTTAATTCCCGGACGCTCAAGAACCTGCTGGCGCGCAACCGGGAGGACTTTCGGAGATCGAGAAACCGGAAACTGGCGTTGGGTCCGCGCCGGCTCGCGGCGCGGCGGCTCGCCATGCGGCGGCGGAGCGCCGGGCGGCTCGTCGAAGAGGCGAGGCCCCGCATGCAGCGGCTCCAGGCAAGCCATGCCGCACTGACGATTATCTTCGAGCGGATGGAGGCGGCAGCCCTCCAGGCGGAGCAGTTCCGCGCGATGCCCGGCGGGCAGGGCGACCTCAAGGCCCTCGGAAAAGAGATGCGGCGGTTCGTGCGGCTGATCCTCGATACCCGGTCGAGCCTGCGTCGCCGGCTCGTCCGAATCGCCGCCCTGAAGTCGGAACATGACGCGGCCCGGCGGGAACTGGTGGCCGGGAATCTCCGCCTGGTGGTTTCGATCGCCAAGCGATATCGCAACCGGGGACTCAGCTTCCTCGACCTGATCCAGGAGGGAAACACCGGCCTGATGCGGGCGGTCGACAAGTTCGAGTATGCCCGCGGCTTCCGCTTCTCCACCTATGCCACCTGGTGGATCCGCCAGGCCATCAGCCGCGCGATTGCCGACCAGAGCCGCACGATACGCGTGCCCGTCCACATGATCGAGAAAATGGGCAAGGTCCGCGACGTGACCCGCAGCCTCGTACACCACGAGGGCCGCGAGCCCACTCTGGAGGAAACGGCTACTCGGAGCGGCCTGTCGATCGCCGATACCCAGCGGGCCATGAAAATGAGCCGCCAGCCGCTGTCGCTCGATCAGCCGGTCGGGCACCAGGAGGAGAACTACCTGGGGGATCTGCTCCACGACCATCGCCAGGAGGACCCGTTGGCCGGCATGAACATGGCCATGTTGAAGTCCCGCATCGCCGATGTGCTCCAGACGCTCGACTACCGCGAGCGGGAGATTCTCCGGCTGCGTTACGGGCTGGCCGACGGCTACACGTACACGCTCCAGGAGATCGGCCGCATCTTCTCGGTCACCCGGGAGCGGGTCCGCCAGATCGAGGCCGAGGCGATCCGGAAGCTGCAGGACCCCGGGCCGTCGCGGAAGCTGGCGGGTTTCATGGAGCAGTTTGCCGCCCCGCTGGACTGCCCGCCGTTGGAGCACCGCGCCGGCAGCCCGGCCGCCATGGGAAGCTGCTGAGCAGCGGAAGGCGGAAAGGAGACAAGGAGATGGGGAGACAAGGAGACAAGGAGTATTTTGCCACCTCCCCGGCTCCCTGTCTCCCTGTCTCCCTGTCTCCCTGTCTCCTTGTCTCCTTGTCTCCTTGTCTCCCCGTCTCGCCACCTCTTCTGCGCGAAGGGCGGCAGG
>JBEKCP010000117.1:0-11470 GCA_050014815.1 Thermoguttaceae bacterium
GACCATTTCCACGGGCCTGCTGCTGGGCGCCATCAAGGCGAGGGTCGAGGAGTTCAGCTTCGCGCTGGCGGTGATCCTTACTCCGGCGGTCATCGGACGCGAAGTGTGGCGGCTAATCAAGGCCCGGCACGAAGCCGGCGGCGCCGCCGTGACCTGGAGCGATTTCGCTCCCAGCCTCTTGGGCATGGTCCTCGCTTTTCTCGCGGGCCTGCTGGCGCTTCGGTGGCTCTCCCGTTGGCTGGAGCGTGGCCGCTGGTATCTCTTCGGCGTCTATTGCCTCGTGGCCGCGGCGGCCGTCTTCGGCCTGCATTGCCGCGGATATTGATGGCCCGAGGCTCTGTTGTCTGCTAGATGTGAAGGGAGCCGAGCACGCGGGCGGGCGTGAAAATCAGATCTGCTCGCCCGACGAGTTGCTGGAGGCGGTCCTATGAATGATCCCATTGTTGACGAGGTTCGCCGCTACCGAATGGAGCACACCCGCAAGTTTGGCGGCGACTTGAATTTGATCTGCGAGGACTTGCGCCGCATTCAGCGCGAGTCCGGGTGCGAGGTCGTTCGCCGCCCGCCGAAGCTGCTCGTGTCAACAAAGCAGAGCAAGGCTCAGGAACCTGGCGAGTCTCGTTGAGCGTTGCTTGACGCAATCCACGCGAATCAATACGGCAGCCCATGAGCGAACAAATCGAAGCTCTCATTGCCGCCGAGCACTGGAAAGCGGCCCGCCGCGCGATTCGACGCAGACTGCGAAAGGAGCCGAACAGCCACTGGCTCATAACACGACTTTCCCTGACGTACTATGAGGAGCGGGATTACGAAACGGCTTGGACTTATTCGCAACAGGCCCTCGGGTTGGCGCCTCGTTGCCCACTGGTGCTTTGGGACTATGCCGGGACGCTGGATATGCTCGGCCGTACAGCAGAGGCAATCGCGGTTTACCGTCGCTTGGTTCGGCGAGACCTGGGTTCGTTGGCGTATGGCAAGTGTGGCGAGGGGCTGGCACGGGCACGAGGCCTTTTAGCCGACTGCCTGTATCGGTTAGCGCTGTGCTATCGTGAGTTAGGCCGATTCAAGCGGTCGGCCAAGTTCTTCGAGCAGCATTTGGCCCAACGCGGTCCCGGCTGCCGTTCGATTTATCCGCTGGCGCAGGTCCGGAAGAAGTACAAGGAACTACGTAGCCGCCAACACGAGCACGCCCGCTGAACCGTCTTCGGCGGCAGATACAGAATACGCCGACAAGGCTGCTTTTCTCTAGCCCAGTCGTTTACGACTGGGGCCGGGAAACGACCATTCCCTTTTCTTCTTCAGCCCCTTTAGGGGCGGGGGCTGTCGCTGCGCCCCTAAAGGGGCTGAAGATAAAAACTGCGGTGGCCGTTCCTGCGCCCCAGGCGTAGAACGCCTGGGCTAGAGAAAAGGTCGGACTATTTCAAATACCAGCGGCCGGGCGGCTGCGGCCGGGACGTGGCACGGCGGGGCTGCCGCACCTCCCGGGCCAACTCCCGCAAGAGCGCCTCGAAGTCGTGCGGCTCCATCCGGCCGCGCCGGACCAGCCGGCTCACGAGATCGTCGTAGATGCGGTCCTTCGTCGCGCCCGAATGGACCGCCAGGTATTCGCGGACGATCTGCCGCGCAAGGTCGCGGAAGGGAGTGGATTGCGTCGTCCCGGTGCGAAGCCGGGCACCAACGGAACGTTGGTCGCGGCTCTTCTGGAAGTTCACCACCAGGTCCCGTTTCGTCGCCTTGTCGCTCATGAGCTGATTGAAGGACTTCTGGCGGGTGTCGATCGACAGGGTGGAATCGGCCGGATCGGCGGAGAAGCCGGCCTCCGCCATGACGTCTTGGACGTGCGCCCAGGTGCCGCCCGCGGCGTCGTGATAGCAGAGGCTCAGCCAGCGGCCGGGCTTCAGCACGCGATGGCACTCGCCCATGGCGCGCCGCATGGCCTCGGCCCAGTCGGCCTCGGTCTTGCCGCGGGCGGCGTTGACCACGATCTCCTCCGCGTGCCAGTCAGGTTCCAGCCCCAGCCACGACTCCCAGACGAAGTTCAACTCCCCGTACTGGACGTTGTCGGCGTACGGCGGGTCGGTGAAGATGTAGTCGATCGAGTCGGACGGGATGTCGAGTTGCCGGGCGTCGGCCGTGGCAACGGCCAGCTCGGCCGGGGCAGGCAATGCGGCGCGGATGGCGGCGTAACCCCGCACCATCGCCCGCACCTTTCCCTCGTACCATTTGCCCGCGTTGATCTCGCGGCGGATCGGCGGCACGTAGTACGTTCCAACGAGGAGCATGTTGGGGAAGGTGGAGCGGGGGCTCCAGCGTTGCATCTTGCTGGCGGCCAGCGAGATGGCGGTCAAGGCGAACAGGGCCCGCTCGGCCAAGGGCGAGGCGACGGCCGCGCTCCGCAAGGCGGCCAGCGCCCATAGGTTCCGCTTCGTGTAGAGGTCGGCCACGGTCCCGATGCCCGCGGGCCGCAGATCCGTCCGCCAGCGGGCGAAGCTTGTGGGGAAGCTCTCGGGCGGCCACCAGTGCGGGATGCCGTGACGCTCTATTTCACCGAGCTTGCCGAGGTCGTATTTCTCGAAGTACCGGCGTTTGCGGGGGTCCGGGTCGTCGTGCCGCCGCTGGGCCACCTCGGGCCGACATCCGCCGGCACACCGGTACGTCGCCAGGACGGGGATCGCCCCGAGCTTCGTGCCGCGCGTGCGGATCTCTTCGACGCGGCCGGCGGCCAGGCAGTGCGGACAGGCGGCGAGGAACTTGGGCCGCCCGGCCGCCGTCCGGCCCTCGGCCGACGGACAGTCCACCAGCGGGACCCGCCTCAGGCACCCCGGGCAGGCGAACTGCTCGCTGGAGACCACCGACTGTGTGCTGGCCGGGCCGTCGCAGCGGTCGCAACGCGTCTCATAAAGCCAATCCAACTCGGGCCGGGCCGCGGCCAGAACGTCGCCCAAGGCTGCCGCCACCTCCGCCGGATCGGCCGGCGTCGAGTAGTTCCTCGCAATGAAGGCCGCCGCGGGACTCCGATCCAGGGCCACCGCCTTCCTTCCTTCCAGCACGGCCGCCAGGGCCGTTCCCCCCGACCCGCAGAACGGATCCAGCACAAGGTCGCCCGGCCGGGTGTAATGGCGGATGTACCGGCGGATGGCGTCGTGGGGCTTCTTGCCCTGGTGGTACGAGTGCATCGCGTAGACCGCGGTGGCCTTGCTCGCCGTGAGGCTCTCCAAGAAGGCGGGCACGTCGTGGCCGTCGGCGGCCGGATCGTAGGGCGTGGCGTGTGCCGTGACGAACTGCCGGAGATTCATGGCCCGGGCCTCTGGGCAGTGCCGCAGTTTGACGGCCCCGTCGAAAAACAGCGACCGATATCCTACGGCTAGCGCAACGGCCAGCCACCGTGTTGGCCGATCATTTCGTCGATCTCGGCCATCAGGCGAATGGTCTCGTTGAGGGCGACGACGATTTTCTGGTAGTGCTGCGTATCCTCGTAGGTCAGCTTCCGCCCTTTGCGGTCTTTCAGCCATTTGTCGCAGACCTGGTATCCGCCGACGTGGAACTCCCATACCGCCTTGGGCACGCCGCCGAAGTATTGCGTCTTGTTGATCCAGACGCGTCCGCCTTTCTCCGTGTATTGCAACTTCTCCACGACGTCGTCGCCCTTGATGGCCCAGTCGGTCACGAAGTCCTGGAGCTTGGGCGATTCCAACAGGTGAAAGGTCACCAAGTCGGCCCCTTTGGCGACCAGGGCGCGGAATAGTTCGACGTCGGTCGTCAACGGAAGACGCGGAAAGTCGATCTTGAGGAATTCGGCGTAACGGGCGCGGTACGTCGGAGAGTGGAGCACCGCATAGGCGTAATGGAAAATGTCCTCGGGACCAACAGTCTTGCGCAGGTCCCCCCCCTTTTCGGAAACGAACTGCAGGCCGAGCTTCGACCGGATGGCGTCGACGAACTTGGCGGAGAGGTTAGCGGCGAGGCCGTTCTCGTGCGCGAAGAGGTCCGGAGGCAGATTGCCGTTGGGGTAGAGGTAAAGCGGCAAGTTGAGGCTGCTGCCGCGATAGAAGAGGTTGTGATCGCAAATCTGCTGCGTGCAAAATACCAGATCCCATGATCCGCTGGTTACCAGTCCGGCACGTCCAACGCAGAGTGCAAGGTTCGGCTGCTGGAGGTGGCGCATCACGTCCGTCCGCGGCCAATCCACCATCGAGGGGTGATAGAGCAAGAAGCGAGTGTCGCACGGATGGTATAAGTAACGCGTGACCGTCGGTCGCCATTGGCGAACTTTGCGCAACGCTGCCCGTGCCTCGCCCAGTTTCCACCCGCGGGTATCTCCGGGGGCGTAGTTCCGGACGGATTTCGCGCCAAAGAACTTGGCGCGAACGTCGGCGTCTGACAGTTCCGGGTCGAGGAACTGCTCAATGCGATGCACGACCGCGTCCCGATCGGAGTCAACGACCAAACTGTCGCGCGACGTCTGCACGCCGTTCGAGCCGACGGGGAAAACCTCGTTAACGCGCCAGCCTTCGTGGTACTCACTCTGCGACCGGCGTTTCACCGGCACGAATTGGTAGAACGGCCCGCTTGGCGAGATCTGCCGCCATTTAGTCGTGCCAACGTCATTCTCGCTGAGTTCCTCATATTTTGCGGCCCGGTCGCCCCAGACGTCGGCGTAGTGGATGCTCCCTGGGCCTTTTTCGCCGTGCTTGACAAACAGCGCGATAGCCACGCCCTGCGTAATGTCGAAGACGTTCTGATCCGCGCCGCCATCGGGTGCCGTCTCGCGGCGTTTGGCGTTGCCGTGCAAGTTGAGAATATAGATGTCGTCGAATGTGTTCTGCAAATGGCGGCGCATGCCACGGAAAGTCGGACTATCAAGGTAACTGTGGTCCGTGATGAACGCAAGGATGCCGCACCCCGTGCGCTCGACGCGCCACTGGCCGAAGCGGAGGAACTTGATGTAGTCGTTCTTGACCCACACTTTCTTCTCGCCAAGCGGCTTACCGTCCACCAAGCGATAGTCCGCAAGGAGCCGAGTGATCCACTCGCCACGGTTGGCGGAGACGCCCTTATACGGCGGGTTGCCGAGAACGACAAGAATCGGTTTGTCGCGTTTGATCTTGGCCGCGGCGTTGGCCTCCTCCGCAATCCAGCCGGCAAAGAGATGTTCAGCCTGCTTTGCGGCTTCCTCCAACGTGTTGGTTAGATAGATGCCAAGCCGCTGGTCGGAGTCGAACTGGTAGCCCGTTTCCGCCAACTGCATCCCGAGCTTCAGATGTGCGACCGCGTACGGGGCCATGAGCAACTCGAATCCGAACACGCGATTCAGCAGGTGTTTGGCGACGTAGTTATCCCATGCACCGACCTGCCTGCCAAACCCCTGGCGAATCTGCTCGATGACGAAATAAAGAAAGGTGGCCGTGCCTACGGCCGGGTCGAGAATGAGCGTGCTTTCATCGGCCAGACCCTTCGGGCGGTCGAATCGAGTTTTCAGCAGGTAATCGATTGAGCGGACGATGTAACGGGCGACCGGCGCGGGCGTATAGTACACCCCGCGCAATTGGCGCAGTTTCGGATCGTACGCTGCCAGGAAGGTTTCGTAGAAGTGGACCACAGGGTCCTCCCTGCCCTTGCCTTTGCCGAAGTCCGCCAGTATCTCAGCCATGTCGGCATGCTTGAGCAGCTCGACAATATCATCTACGGCCCAGGCGACGGAGTCGGGCATGTCCACACCGGCAATCTCTGCAAATAGCTTGCGAAGGAATGGATTGGTCTTGGGCAAGTCAAAGGCCGCCATCTCGCGCGAGAACGGCTTGCCGGGTCGCGCATGCACCCGCGCAGCAAACAAGCCGTAGGCCAGCGTTTGGGCGAATATGTCGGCAAACTGTTTTTCGTCCAGACCTGGGATGAGCGTTTTGCGGAACGCGGCAAGCCAGTTGTGCAGCCAGCCTTCTTCCTTCTCGTGCTCGAACGTGTTGACCATCAAGCCACGGATGATGCGAGTCATGCCGGCCATGCGCTGGGCTAGCTCCCTGGCGGAGGCGACGGTCAGGGCGGGCTGCTCAAAGAAGGCGGTGAGCAACCGCGTGAGTTGCTGTTCGCCGTCAGGCGACGGTTTGACCTTCCCTTTGGCGTCCACCTCAGCGGCGCGCACAACCAACCGCCTCTCGCCGACGACGAACCAGCGGAATTGCAGGTAGTCGGTGAGCAGCCAGTTCGGCAGGCCGTCGCGGTAGCGGAGGAACTGCTCGCCATGCGGCCCCTTGCCGTGCTCCATCTCGTCGAGATTCGTGCCAATATCCTTGGTCTCGACGTGACCAACGGGCACGCCCTTGCGGACGACCTGGAAGTCGGGGCTGCCGCAAAGGATTCTCTTCGGCTCATTTGTGGCCGCGATGCCCCTGGCCGCCGACTCAAGCAACGATTTCAGGGCGGGGCGGTGGGTGTGCTCGGTCGCGTCGCCGGACGCGTGTTCCTTCCGAATCGCGGCCAAGTACCCGGTAAAGTCCATCCCGCCGCTGGTCTTTCGTTTCGCCATGCCGTTGGCCTCCCGGTCCGACGCTCCAGGCGATAGGATACCCCAGCGATGGAAGTTAACGCTAGGGGGACTCCTAATCGGCATGGTGCTCCTCACGTTATCCCGTCGAATCCGAGAATTTCCGGGGCAAGCTCTATTACCTGCCGCCTGCTCGCGCCGGCAGTGGACGCCGGTCTCGGCGGGGCAGTATAATCCCAAATGGCGAAGGGGACAGTCCCCCGGGTCGTCGAACGAAAATGGGGACAGTCCCCCCGGGGTAAGGGGACCGCCAGGAATGCCGAGAGATTCGGAGCATCGGCCGCGAGGCCCGAAGACGGCGGACCTTCGCGCGAGTCCCCAGGAAATGCCTCCTCCAGGCGGCCCGGAGGCGTCTCGGGGCCGGCGGAAATGGCTGCGATGGGCGGCCGTGTCCTGTGGCCTGGTGCTCTTGGTGGGTCTTGCGTACGGGCAAGTCGGGCGGCACGAGTTCGTCCTCTGCGATGACGACGAATACATCTACCGGAACCCGGTGGTCCTCCAGGGTCTCACCCAGATGGGCATCTCCTGGGCGCTCTGGGAGCCGCACGCGGCCAACTGGCATCCGCTGACTTGGATGTCGCACATGCTCGACTGGCAGTGTTTCGGCCCATGGGCGGGAGGGCATCATCTGGAGAGCGCGGCGATCCATGCGGCCAGCGCCGTCTTGTTGTTTCTGGCGCTCCGCTTGATGACGGGCGCATTGTGGCCCAGCGCCGCCGTGGCCGCCCTGTTCGCCGTCCATCCCCTCCGCGTGGAATCGGTGGCCTGGGCGTGCGAGCGGAAGGACGTCCTGAGCGGCCTGTTTTGGATGTTGACGCTTCTCAGTTATGGCTGGTACGCCCGGCGGCCCATGGGCAGGCGCCGAACGCTATGGGTTGGTGTGTTCGGTGCCTGGGCGGCGATCGTGTGGCTGTACATTCTGCTTCTGCCGCTCGCGGTGACGTTGGGCGTGCCGCCGGGCGTCTTGCCGCCCCTAAGCCTGTGGGCAGCCACCGTCCTCACGTTGCCGGCGCTAGTCGTCTATGTCTGGATTTCCTCCTGGCGCCACCTTTTGGTCTTCCTGGCATTGGCTGCGGGCTTGATGGCCAAGCCGATGGTGGTCACCCTGCCCTTCGTGCTCCTGCTATTGGACTACTGGCCCCTGAGACGGTGGATGCCGTTTGGATTGCAGCACGGAAAAACGCCCACGGGAAGTCCGGGGGATCTGCCCCGCGCGCCTGAGGTCCGCCGGGTTGCCGCCGGCCCTGCTCGCCGCAGGCGTACCCTCCGCCGCCCGGAAGCCCGCACGCAGGAAACCCGCGGCCCTTCGAGCGGCGGGATTGCCGGCAGGCTGCCGGCGCTCGCACTCCTGGCTGCCGAGAAGATGCCATTTTTTGCCATGGCCGCCCTCACTTGCGTAATGGAGGTTCAAGGCCAAGAAAAGGTCCACGTGATGAGCTCGTTGGAAACCATGTCCATGGACGTTCGCGTTGCCAACGCTTTCGTCTCCTACGCCACGTACCTCGGCAAGACCTTCTGGCCGGTACACCTGGCGGTCTTCTATCCCCATCCGGGCATTCTGGGCCACGGGATGACCTGGAGTCTGCTCAACTGGGGGATAGGGGCCGGGCTGCTCCTGGCCGCGGTGACGGCCGCCGTCCTCTGGACAACCCGGCGCCGCCCCTACGCCGCCGTCGGCTGGTTCTGGTTTCTCGGCACGCTGGTCCCTGTGATCGGGCTGGTCCAGGTCGGTACCCAGGGGCTGGCCGACCGATACGCCTACCTGCCGACGGTCGGCGTTTACCTCATGGTGGTCTGGGGCGCGAAGGAGATCGCCCATCGCTGGCCGCCGGGGCGGATCGTCCTGGCGCTGGCCGCCCCGGTCCTACTCGGCGCCTTGGCGGTGACAACCTGGGTCCAGGTGGCGCACTGGCGGAACACCTATACCCTGTTCGAGCACGCCGTCGCCGTGACCAGGGACAACTACTTCGCCTACAATCATCTGGGCAGGGAGTACTACACGGACGCGAAGCGGGAGGACGCGGCGGGGAACTCGGAGAAGGGAGCGGAAAACTTGAAGAAGGCGGCGGAAAACTTCAAGGCAGCCCTGAAAATCTATCCTGCCTACGACTTCGGCAACAACAACCTCGGAGTGGTCTGCGTCGATTTCGGGAATCGCGAGCAGGCCGCCGGACGTTTCCAGCAGGCCGCCGCATGCTTCCAGCAGGCCGACTCGCTCTTCCAGCAGGCCCTGGCGAGCAATGCGAGTTACGCCGACGTGTGCAACAATCTAGGTTCGCTAAGGTTGCAGCAGGGCCGGTTCAAGGAGGCATTGGATGTCCAGAAGCGGGGCGTCGACCTTCGCCCCGACATCGCCCCCCACTGGTGCAATTTGGCCGACATCTATCGGAACCTGAAGGACTTCGATCACGCGGCCAGCGCGCTGGAGCAGGCCCTGAGACTCGATCCGGACTCCGCCCAGGCGTACTTCGGGATGGGGCAGGTGCGGGAGGCGCAGGGCCGCTCGGACGAGGCCGTCGCCTGCTTCGAGCGGGCACTCCGCGCGCGGCCCAGCGACGCAAATCCCCAGAATGCCCTGGCCATCCGTGGCGGCGCCCACCGCCACCTGGCCCTCCTCTACGCACAGGCGGGCGACGCGGCCAAGGCCCAGCAACATCACCAGCAGGCGCTGCAGATCCAGCAACGTCTCCAGCCCGGCAGCCCTTGAGTTGCCTCTCGATACCCATGCCCTCGATCGACGATCTACCACCGCTGGATCCCGCATGGCTGCGGACGTTTCGACGGAGGCTGCGGGCATGGTACGAGCAAAACGCCCGCGATCTCCCCTGGCGGCGAACGGCCGATCCCTACGCGATCTGGCTGAGCGAAGTCATGCTGCAGCAGACGCAGGTCGAGACGGTCAGGCCGTATTTCGAGCGGTTCCTCCACGCGCTGCCGACGCTCCGGGCGCTGGCCGATGCGCCGGAGCATGAGGTCCTCCGGCTCTGGGAGGGTTTGGGCTATTACCGCCGCGCGCGGCAACTGCACCGGGCGGCCCGGATAGTCGCAAGCGAGCACGGCGGCCGCTTCCCCCGCGATCCGGAGGCGGTCCGGCGTTTGCCGGGCATCGGCCCCTACACCGCCGGCGCCATCCTCTCCATCGCCTTCGACCAGCGGCAACCCATCCTCGAGGCCAACACCACGCGGTTGCTCAGCCGGCTCATGGCCTATGCTGGCTCCACGGCGTCGCCGGCCGGGCAGCGGCTGCTCTGGGCGGCGGCCCGGGCCGCACTTCCGCGGCGCGGGGCGGGCCGGTTCAACCAGGCCCTCATGGAACTGGGCAGCCAGGTGTGCCGGCAGCGGGCCCCGCGGTGCGAGGTCTGCCCGGCAGCCATGGTCTGCCGCGCGCGGGCCGAAGGCTGCCAGGCGCGGATCCCGCCGGCCAAGCGGAAGCCGCCGGCCCAGCAACTCCGCGAGGTCGCCGTCCTCGTCCGCCGCCGTGGCCGGGTCCTCGTCCTCCAATGGCCCGAGGGACGCCGCTGGGCCGGCCTCTGGGACTTTCCCCGCTTCGCCGTTCGCGACCACCGCCCGCCGCACGTCCATCGCGAGCTGGTCGAGAATGTCCACCGGCTGACGGGCGTCCGCGTCCGGCCGGGCGAGTTCCTCCGGACCCTCCGGCACGGCGTTACCCGGTTCCAAATCACCTTGGACTGCTACGCGGCCGAGTACCTTGCCAGCCGCCACGTGCCGCGAGAGCATCTTCCCGTCCGCTGGCTTCGTCCGGCGGAGCTGGAGGGCTATCCGCTCAACAGCACGGGCAGGAAGCTGGCGCGGCTGCTTGCGACTGCTTCCCTCTCCCTTTGGGAGAGGGGCAGGGGGTGAGGGCAAGACCTCCGCGGTGTTATGCTACAGTTCGTAGGGTGGGTCGACGGGCACCGTGCGAAGCATGGTCGGCGAGCCCCACCAGCACTCCGCGGTGTTATGCTAAAGATCGTAGGGTGGGTCGAGCGAAGCGAGCCCCACCAGAATTTGCGCCGAGTCCTATTGGTGGGGCTCGCGTCGCTCGGCCCACCCTACGAACTCAACTACCAACGGGAGAATCATCATGGACCGTCGCGATTTCCTGCGGGCCGGCGCCGCCGGACTGGCCCTCTCCTCGCTGGGCCGCACGGCCTGGGCCCTGGCCGACGAGAAGCCGAAGCGAGTCGGCCTGATCGGCTGCGGCTGGTACGGCAAGATCGACCTCTTGCGGCTCCTCCAGGTCGCACCCGTCCAAGTCGTCTCGCTCTGCGACGTGGACCGCCGGATGTTGGCCCATGCGGCCGAGCTCGTGGCCGGCCGGCAGGCCTCGAAGAAGAAGCCCCGCACCTACGCCGATTACCGCAAGATGCTCGGCGAGAAGGACCTGGACATCGTGCTGGTGGCCACGCCGGACCACTGGCACGCCCTCCCGATGATCGCCGCCGTCGAGTCCGGCGCGGACGTCTACCTCCAGAAGCCCGTCAGCGCCGACGTGATCGAGGGCCAGGCCATGCTGGCCGCCGCGCGGAAGCACCGGCGGGTCGTCCAGGTGGGCATCCAGCGGCGGAGCACTCCCCACCTGGTCGAAGCCCGCGACCGCATCCTCCGCGAGGGCAAGCTCGGGCGGATCGGATTGGTCGAGATCTACTGCTACTATCCGATGGGGCCGCGGTCCAATCCGCCCGACACCGACCCGCCGGCATGGCTCGATTACGAGATGTGGACCGGCCCGGCCCCGATGCGGTCGTACAACACGCTGGTCCATCCCCGCGGCTGGCGGTCGTTCATGGAATACGGCAACGGGATCGTCGGCGACATGTGCGTCCACATGCTCGACATGGTCCGGTGGATGCTGGGACTGGGCTGGCCCAAGCGCATTGCCTCCACCGGCGGCATCCTGGTCCGCAAGGGCGGGAAGGCCAATATCAC
>JBEKCP010000118.1:0-11465 GCA_050014815.1 Thermoguttaceae bacterium
GATGGTTCGCCGAGGAGGCCTCGTGGCGGAGTTTCCTGATGATCGTCAACGAGAATTTCGACGGCGAGCCGGGCCGCGGCCGCGATGCGGAGAAGCTGGCGAGTTTTCCTCCGCGGCGAGTCTTCCCAGTCTGCCGGCTCAACCTTTGTCCAAGACTGCTCGGTGGATACAGGTTCCAGGCCACTGTTTATCGCATTGCGGCTGACGGTGACATTAACACCGCCAAGCGAACGAGGTAGGCGATTGGAGTCCGTACGAGAGTTACGCGCCGGAAAAGCCCGTTTTCCGTTACGCTGCGCGGGACACGTCCTTTTCCCGCGGAGCTTCCGCCGAGACACTCGGGAACCTAATCGTCGGCCTGGCCGCCGTTGCGCCGGTCGAGCCGATGATTCGATAGTCCAGAAGCCGTTTCATGAGGTACTTGACTTGGCTCGGCCGGACCGATGTCGCCAGCATGAACAGCCGGCCGGGGTTGGCAAGATAGAACTTTCGAAATGCGCGGATTTGCGCCCGGACTAGTTGGTTGCGCGTCACGCCCGTCGGCAACCATTCCGGCTCGCGACAACTATCCTTGCTCCAATTGGGGCAGAACTGGCCGCCCAGCGTATCCCACAATTCGCAGCCGGGCAAGACATCCAGGATCAAGAACTGCGCCCGCGACAAATTCGACGACGAAGCGAAGTGGATCGTTTCCTCCAAGGGTGTGGCCGAGTGTCCGACGCCGGAACGTCATTCACCAACCGCTCCGCTGACGCCCATGACCACGCCATTCCGCCGCGCGCGGACATCGCCATCGTGAACGCCTGCGTACGTGCGGTTGTTCTCCGGGTCGAAGCGGTCGACCGACTGGCAATGGGTGCAAATCGGGTTGGCGCCGTTCTTGTTCACCGTGCGGCGGAAATGCCGCGCCCCCGGATGATTCCACAGCTTGCGGAAGTTCTCCTCCGTCAAGTCGCCCTTCTGGTATTTCACGCCGTAGTGGAAGGCCGGGCAGCAGAAGATCATCTGCCGCCGTCCCTGTTCGTCCACGGTCAGGTAGCACGTGCTCCACGGATTGCGGCAAGGCGCCGGGGCGCAGGGCACGCGGACGCCGCACTGAATGTGTGCCGAGTCCGCGGCGAAGGGCAGCGGGCGGGTGACCTCCAGCCCCAACTCCGCGCCCCGGACCGCCGCCTTCTGGAGCCAATAGTCGGCCTTCGCCTTATCGTGGTAGAGCGAATCCTCCGGCGCCAGATCGCGGTGGTCGTCCAGCGTCGTCGAGATGTAGTGGACGAACTTCGTCGCGTCGGCGCCCAGCCGGGCGGCAAGCTCGACGAACTCGACGGCCTCCTCGACGTTCGCCCGGGTCAGCACCATGGAGAGCGTCATCCGCGGTGTCTTCGCGCCCACTTCCCGCCGCCGCCGCGCCAAGTAGGCGAAGGTCTCGCAGACGTTGTCAAAACCCTTCGCCCGCATCAGCTTCTCCCAGGTCTCTCTCCGCGCGGCGTTGAGCGAGACCTTGTACTGCGACAGACTTCCGGCGAATTCGTCGCAGATTTCGCGGGTCATGCGGATGCCGTTCGTCGCAAAATCGGTGGCCAGGTGCGGATGGGCGGCCCTTAAGTAGCGATAGCAATCCAGGAACTCGGGGTTCACCAGGCTGTCGCCGATGCCGGCCCAAATGGCGAAGTCCCGGACATAACGCAGCCACGTCATCTGCTTCAAGTCCCCGACCGTGACGCAATCCCGCTCCTTGAGCATCGACGGCTGGTAGATGCAAAAGACGCAGCGGGCGTTGCACACCGGGGTCATGTTCAAGCCGACGATGGTGGGAAAGCTCAGCAGCTCGTCGCAGCCGAGGTTGCACTCGACTTCGTTCAGCCGCAGGTTGACGGCGTCCGGATCGGCGGCGCAGAGCATCTCGGCGTGGAGTTTCTTTCGCGAGTCCTCGGCCAATTGCCGCTCGAAATCGGGATCGGCGGCGCGGTCCTGCAACTGCCGCAGGGTGAAGTTGGGGTCGCCGAGCAGTTCCGCCGCTGCGGCGCCGGTGCGAAAGAACCTGCTCACGTGCCCGACGTCGAGGCGGACGTCGCGGCTGGGCGTCAGGGGGCGGAGCGTCTCGGCCGCCTGCTGCCAGCCGACAGTCCCCCGCATCAACAGCCGCAGGAGCGCCGCCCGCACGGCGAAGTTTCGCGTCGCCACCAGCGACGGCCCGAAGTCCCGCCCTTCAATCAGCCAAAGCACGGAAACGTCCGTGTTATCGTCCAGCAGCGAGGCGGTCGTTTCCGGATCGACGAACGGCGACTGAAGGGAGAAGAAGGCCACCCTGCGGCATCGGACCAGGCGGAGCAGCGTCGCGGCGTCCGCTGCCCGGCGCTTGTTCCTGAGCACGACGCTCCAGCCCAACCGCTTCGCGGCGGCCATGGTCCGCGGCTCCGCCTCGTCCAGCACGAGCACGGTCCGCCGGATTTGCGGGACCTTGCGGAGGCGATCGGCCAGGATACGGATCGCCGGCGCACCGCAAATCTTCCGCAGGGCCGTCGGCTTCCCGCCGATCAACAACGGCCCGGAACTCCGCACTACGGCCAGCACGTCGGCGGGACCAACCGGTCTTGTTGATTCCTTTCTCACGGCGAACTCCTTGGGAATTAATCCGGCGGGAATGTAAATAGAAATGCTATAGCGGTCAAGGCCAGTTTTGTGGCAGGAAGGAGGGTTGAAGGAGGTTTGACCCGCGTTCGGACGATTATCGACAGTCGCGTTGGTGCTCCTGACGGCAGTCGGCAGTCTCACCGTGATCATGGTGATGCCCGGTTGCGGCCACGGGTCCGGTTCGTCAAAGCCGGAGCCAAGACGCAGAAGACTGGTGCCGGCGGAACGCCACAAGGCGCGCCTGGGGGACCTCCGGCGATTCTCTGACGGTTACACAAGTGCTTCTACTCGGATGCCGACTCAGGCAAGAACAGGGCGAGGGCAGCAGCCGGCAGGAAAAGATAACTTGCGTAGAGCAGCACCAGCCGATAGTCGTCGATGCGGGCAAAGAACCCGAATACGACCACGGCGATCCCGGCAGCGATCCGTCCGATGTTGTAGCAGAATCCCGCCCCCGTGGTTCGCAACAGCGTGGGGAAAAGTGGCGGTAGATACATGGTGAACAGACCAAACAGCCCTTGCGACATCCCGATCGGGACGAACCACCACAATAGGGCGCGGTGATCGCGCGGGACACTGTAAGCGCCCCACATCACCAGGAAGTAGCCCAGGCACATGAGGGCAATCGTACGGCGGTAGCCGAGATGACGCGCGAGCCATCCGGCGATGAAGTTGCCCGCAATGGCCGCGACCGTGGCGATGACCAGCGCCCCCGTGACAAGACGCGTCACCTGTCCGGGATCGCGCGATGCCAACTCGGCCAGGCCGGGTAATTTGCGCAGGTGCTGGAGGAACCAGTACATGAACGACCAATGGGCCGAGAGCCCGAAGCCGCACACCAGGACGGTCAATACCGTGGTCCGGCAGGTTGCTCTGCGAAATAGATTGAGCGGGCTCGACAGATGTCGCTGCGCTTTCTGCCGGGCCGCGTGCCACTCAAGGGGCTCCGGCACGGTACGACGAATCCAGACGACGATCAACGCGGGCAGCACGCCCACAAGGAACACATAGCGATAAGGCCGATCCGACAGCAGGCAGACTACAGG
Organism: Thermoguttaceae bacterium; assembly: GCA_050014815.1. Classification (GTDB taxonomy): domain Bacteria; phylum Planctomycetota; class Planctomycetia; order Pirellulales; family Thermoguttaceae; genus JBEKCP01. Next base: position 3,678 of record JBEKCP010000118.1, read on the forward strand.
CATGGCCAGCAGCACGCCGCAGTTGACGGCGCTTTGAAGCACGGCGGCAAGCCAGGGCCCCCAGCGACGCGGCCACGTCTCGGAAAGCAGCGTCGCGCCCACCGCCCATTCCCCGCCGATGCCCAAAGCCGCCAGGAAGCGGAAGACCAACAGGTGCCACCAGGCCTGGGCGAGAAACGACAGCCCGGTGAAAAGGGCATACGTAAGAATCGTGAGCACCAGGGTGTGGCTCCGGCCGATACGGTCGCCGATACAGCCGAACAACCCGCCGCCAAGCGCCCAGCCCACAAGGAAAGCCGCCTGAATCAAGGCTCCGCAATTGCGGACCTGGTCCGCGGATGAATTGCGCCCGAGCAACTCGGCCACGAACGGCGTGGCCACGAGCGAGTAGAGGTGCAGCTCGAGCCCGTCGAACATCCACCCCAGCCAGGCGGCAATACCGGCATGCCACTGTACGGACGAGAGGTCGCGCAACCGCTCAATGGTCACGGAATCGCCAGAAGAATCTTGAGGTAGTCTTGAGGCCGGCACTCGAGAAGTTCGAACGCCTGTTGGGCCTGGCTAGCCGGCATCTCGCGAGAGATCAGCGTATCGGGCTTGAGATGTCCCCGGGAAAGGTGCCCAATGGTTTCCTTGAATTCGCCGTGCGTGACGCGCGAGGCCACCATGCGAGCCTCCTTCCAGATGAACCGCTTCATCGCCAAGGGCGCCGGCTCGTCCCCGAGTCCCAGCACGCATACCGTGCCGGCGCCGCGAATGGCGTCGATGCAGAGGCCCACCGGGTGCGCCCGGCCCTCGATCGGGTGAGCGTGTCCGACCGCTTCAACGGCTATGTCCACGCCTCTTCCTTTGGTAAGGTCTCTAATGGCGGCTGCCGGATCGTGCTCAAGGGAATTGATGGCGACGACGTTCTCCCAGGCGGTCCGAGCCAGTTCGAGCCTCTTGTCGAGGATGTCCACTACATAGATCGTCTCGTCGGTGATCGTGCGCGCGGCCTGAAGAATGCTCTGGCCGACGCGACCTGCGCCCATGATCGCCAGCGTATCACCCTTGGCGAGCCCGGCGCGCTTGCACGCATGGAATCCTATCGAGAGCAACTCGATCATGGCCGCATGTCGGTCCGAGATGCTCCCGTCGATCTTGTGCAGCATGAAGTCCTTGACGGCCGCGTACTGCCCGAAACCGCCGTCCGAATCGACTCCAACCAGCTTCAGCGAATTGCAGGCAGGATAATGGCGCAGTTCGCAGGCGGCACACCGCCCGCACCAGTAGATCGGGTCGACAGCCGCCCGGTCGCCGAGGCGAACGACCGAGACGTTACGACCGACGCCGACGACGGTCCCGCCGAACTCGTGCCCCATGATCAGGGGGGTAGACGTGCGCGGGTGAAACTCGCCGTTGAAGATGTGCAGATCGCTGCCGCAGATACTCGCATAGCTGACTTTCATTAGCACCTCGGAATCGTCGATCTCCGGGGTTTTCACCTCTTTCCACTCGATGTGCCGATACTCGGTCAGGACGGCAGCTTTCATGGCAACGGTTCTCCGGGTTCTCGATCTTGTCGCATCGGCCCGAACGCCAGGGCGAAGGAGCAACAGAACGTCTCTTATTCTGACCTTGCGAGGCCGTCTCGTCAAAGGGAGGGATTCCTGTCGTCGACGCCGCGGCGGCATGGCTCCTGCTGGGAATCGGGCTATTGGCAATCTGGCGGCTCCGCCCCGCGATCCACCTTGACGCCCTGCGCCGCCTTGATTTGGCCAGGGCATCGCGCTCCCACTCGCGTCTCGCTTACTCCGGGAACTCCGCGACGAGCAGGTAGGCATCCAGCATCCCGTTGTGCTTCGGAAAGACAGCGTCTTTCACCAGCGCGTTCTCGCTGCGTGCCGCGCCCACGACCGCAATGCGCGCCCCCCGGCGCGCCAGCGCGTAGGGAATCGTGTCCGGCAGGTTCGTGATGAACTGGTCGTCGAAGTTGTCGTCCCAGACCCGGATGAAGCCCCCGGGCCCGGATTCGTCGGCAACCCAGGCATCCGCCGTCGTCGCGTAGTGAAAGGTGTGCCGCCCCAGCGCCAGCACCCGCTTGCCCGGCAGGCCGCAGACGTCCACCGCCCAGCCCGTCTTCCCGCCGGGCGACATTTTGACGTGCGTGCCCAGGTAGGTGCCGCCGGTCATCTCGCGGGCGTCGTTGATGCGCAGCACGGCCCCCTTGTAGCGCTCCGCGCTCAACACCCGCGTCCAGGAACCCTTCAGCCGCGCCTGCGATGGTTTCGCATAGTCGGCTGGGCTGGCAGTCCAGACCGTGTTCCCACCGTCGGACAGCGCCGCGATGATCAACTGCCCGTCGTCGGCGAAACCCACGGACTTGATCACGCTGTCGGCCACAAGACCGTTGATACGGTCGCCCGCACCGCTCATCGGGTCGGGGGCGTAGGCCCGCCACACCTCGTGACCGCTGCCGTCGAGCTTGAAGAGGAACGGTGTCCAGTACGGCTCCCGCGAGGTCGCCGACACGCTCCAGCCGCATGCGTAGATCGCGCCGCGTCCGTCCGATCTAACGCCCAGCAGCCGCGTCTGGCCGAAGTACGGCACCTTCCACTCTGCACAGCGTGGTTCGTACTTCGCCTGGTACTTTGCCACCTTGGCGGGATCCGTGGACGGGAAGAGGATGTCGAACCGCCAAGATCGCTTCCTAAGCCCGGCGTCCAGCCGCGACACGTAGTCCGGCGCGTAGTAATAATGTCCGGGCACGCCGCCGTCGTGGCCGACCACGACTTGCCCATCATCCATGATCTGGACCGCCGTCGGCGTCCACTCGTCTTCCTTGAGGTTCTGGTCGTTGTTCCACGCGTAGTGGTATCCCTCCAGGAAAGTCCCTGCGTCGAGCCGGTCCAGTTCGGGCCGCATCCGCAGCACGCAGGGATAGCCGCCCGCCCAGCCGTGATGGCGCGAGAGCAGCGTGAGGATCTTCGGCTCTGCCGGGTCCAGTGGCCGCTCGTTTGCCTTCAGCACGTCGCCCGGCAGCGGCCAAGGAACCGGGGCGGCGTTGGCCTGCTCCGGCGTGGCGAATAGCCCGGCCACCTCCTTGATGGTCCCGGCGAACTCCGCCCTGGCGTACCCGCCCAGGTACACGCCGTCTTTCGATACCGCCACCGATGTCAGGAAGGCCAGCCCGCGGGCGAACTGCACCACCTTGAGCAATTGCTTTCCGTCACCGCTGAACTGCATCAGCGTGCCACAGCGGTACCAGGAATCGGCCACCGGTTTGCCCAACATCAGCGTCGGGATTTCGGCAGGGGCGGTGAACGGCTGGTCGAAGTTGCCGACAACCAGCAGCGTGCCGTCCGGCGCGAAGCAGACCCCCTGGAAGTCGTCGTGCCCAGCGGTCCCCACGAAGGTCGCCGTCAGCAGTTGCGGTGTCGCCGCCAGCGCGGGGATGCCTGCCAGGCTGGTGGCCAGTACAGAGATCAGCGAAAAGCGGGTCATGCGTGTCTCCTTTTTGTCGCGACGCGGCGCGGGGATCGTGTCGTAAGGCACATGGTTTCCGGTTTCATAATACCGCTGATCGATCCTGGTTACTTCTGCGTCCGAACATCGTAATGCATGGCTCCAGGCGCGACTTCGGAGACCAGTTGATAGATTCGCCGCACCAGCGGCCACACGTCGGCGGCGCCGCCGGGACGCATGCGCCGGTTGCTCTCCATCACGTCCATCAGCGACTGGATGGCCGTCTTGGCTTCCGCGGCCAGTTCCGGTTTGATCGCCGCGCTGCGCTGCGGATCGGCCAGGGCGGCACGCAGTTGCAGGACGGCCTCGGTGATCTGGAGGCCCTCGCGCAGGGCTTCGACCTGCGGCGTCGCCGTCGCGCCGTCGGGGCCGGGCGCTACGAACGTCGCGCCGCTGGGACCTATGTTGCCAAAGCCTACGTAACCGCGGATCGGACCCCGCAGCCTGCCGCCGGCATCCGCACAAGGCCAGCCGTCGAAGCTCAGAAACCCGACGCCGCTGAATCCGGCCGCAATTCGCCCCAGCGGAAGCGTCTCGAGGAAGTCTGTCGGCGACGACGGGCCGGCGTCGCGTTTGAGCACGTCGAACGGGCAGTCCGGCAACAGCGGCTTGCGCGTCACGTTGCTCCGCACCAGGTTGACGTAGCCCAGGACCAGCCCGTTGGGCTGCGTGCGCTCCTGGGGCGTCTTGCCCCAACTGCGGACGCTGCCGCCGTGGGTACACACGCGCCAGTACATGTCCGGGGCGATCTTCTTGAAGAACTCCACGATCTCCTCGTTAGGCAAGTTGTCGCCGCCGGTCCCCCAGAGCAACTTCGTCTCGCTCCAGCCCAGGTCCTTGACAATCTGTTTCATGCCGGCGGCCACCGCCGTCCAGGTCTCCTCGGTGCCGGGCTGCGTGTACACGGGCATCTCCGCCGGCACGAGCTTGTCCCCGTCGAGCAGCCTGACCTTGAGCGTCTTCGAGATCCACCTCTGCGGCCCGCCGTCGCGCCCGCTGCCCGGGCCGCGGTTGGAGACCGAGTAGTTCCAAATCTGCACCGAAAGCTGGCGCGGCGCGCCCGCCTGTTTGTCGTATAGTTCCAGGTACCGCCGGGCGAAGCGGAAGTCGGGTACGTACTTGCCGCCCTCCTTGCGAAAAACGATCGCCGGGTGGTCGCCGAGGAGGTCCTCGCCGATGGCGGAGACGCTGACCAGCGTGTTGCCGACGTAGCCCAAAAGCGCCATCGATTTCTCCAGCAACTTGAAGTGCTCGTCGGACCAAAGCGGCACGTTGTAGCGGCGGGCCACGGATTCGGGACACTCAAGCAGTGTGAGCGACGTGCCGTAGTCCTTTAGTTCGGGCAGCGTCCATGCGCAGATGGTCAACTCGACCGGCACGGAGGCCGGCTTGTCCAGGCCCTTGATCGTCAGCGTGCCGCGATATTGTCCGGGCGCAGCATCCTTGGGGACGCGGGCGGTGAGCCAAATGGGCACCATCTGGGCCGGACCTCCCGGCTTGTCGAGCAGTTTCGGGAGGCGTTCGTCCAACGTCGCATAGCGGATCTGTACGCATCCGGCGGCAAGCGTCGCTCCGGAGTCCGTCTTCAGATCGCCCAGAGCCGCCGACACGGCCTTCAATTCCGCCGGGGAGCTGACGACAACCTGCCCGGACGAGACGCCGTTGCGTGGCGTCGCCAACCGCACGGGGCGCAGCGGCTCCAGCGGGTTGCTTGTGGTGCTGTCGCTTACGCGCGTGAGAGAGTCACAGTTGAATATCTGCACGCGGGGGACCGCGCCAACATTGACCGGCAGTCCGCTGCCCGCCGGAGCGGCAAGCAATACGCTTTCCAAACCGCAAGTCCCCCACCCACCCTTGCCGACGGGCCCCAGCTCGGCGGGCAGCGCCGCCCGGTGCACCTCCAGGGCGAGGACGTTGGTCCCCTGCGACAACAGCTTGACCGGCAGGTCCACATTGAGACTGCGGAACCGTTTCTTGTAGTGCTCCAGGAGGTTGGCGGGCGGCTGTGTCTTGTCGGGCACCGTCGGCAGCGGCGCGCCGTCCGGGCCCAAGAAGGCGTCCTTGGGGTAGTCCGCGGCCAACGTCAGCGGCTCGATCTTGCCCGCCGGCAAGTGTCCGCGCGCCACCTCGGTCCCGTTCAGGTACACGATAACGCCTCCGCGGTAGCTCAGATTCAACTTGAGTTGGTCGGCACGGGCGGGATCGGCGATGCCGAAACGGGCCCGGCCGCAAAGGATGTAAATGTCGGCCGCATTACCATAGCCGAATCCGTTAAGCGGCGGGCCCGCATGACACGGCCAGTTCGAGTCATCGAAGTCGGGCACCATCCAGCCGGCGGGTGGGGGCGGCGTCGGCTCCGTGAAGCTCGAGAGGATCCATCGCGTGCCCGGCGGGTCGGGAATCCTGTAACCACCCCCCAGATCGTACTTGCCTTCCGTAACCGTGGCCGGCCTCCGCCATGCAGCATGAAATCGCCAAGGCGACTGGGTGTTGAGCACTTCCAGCGGATCCGGCTGCGCGGCGGGCGATGCCCCGGGAGCGAAGCCTGGCACAAGCCCACTGAGCAGAATTGCAAACCACAACAGAATTGCTTTGAGGTTCATCTTCCCTCCAACCTTGTCCAAAGAACGCGGAAAATCATCAGACCCTCCACGGCTCGCGGAGCGCCTCCGCCTGGACCGGCGGCGTTTGGGTCAACCCATAGCCGGGCCAATGGTGAATCGGCTTGCTCCAGCGGAAATTGGTGGTGAACCAGAAACTGGGGAGCCCTTCGGGTTTTCCCCAGAACAATGCCAAGAGACTCTTTCGCGCTTCGTCCTGACGCGCCACCGGTCCCAAAGGCCGTGCGGCGCCCTTGGTCAATCGCTGCGGGTCGGGCACCGGCGCCGTAGGTTGTACCGCATAGAAGGCGCCGGAGCCGCGAATGAACTGGTCGCAGCCGCACATGGGCGACACCCCGTAGATCGAGCCGTAGGAGGCGGCGGCCCTCATCTCGTTCATCGTACCCCCTCCTCTCGAGTCTAGGCATGGCTACGCTCTTCTACGGCGAGCGTGTCTGTGGCGGGTCTTGGGTGGGAGGGACGATTTTGGGGGACGCGGGCAACCGACACGCCTGTTAGTATACCAAGGCCGGCCAACGCGGGTCAATCGTTTGGGTGCGGATTCCGAGTATTTCCGTTTTGTGGCTACAGCGCGCCCCGGCATAACGCGGTGCAGTTACTGATACCGGGCAATCTCCAGGGCCTGTTTCCAGACTTCCAAGCCACCATCGAATGTTCGATGGCTGCGGGAATTAAGGGATCTCGCGATTGCCGACGATCAGGAACATGTACCGCGGACGAGCAGCAAGTTTGATGCTATATGCGCTGCGCAGCTTTCCCTCGGCCGCTACAGCCTTCGTTGCCAGGTCGAACAACCGAAACCGCAGCGTCTCGTTCGGGAAGTTCTCCAAAACGATCTCGACCGTCCGCTGGGCGCCGGCCGCGTCTGCCGCGGGACGCTCCGTGGTGTCACGCAAGAAGGCCAGCAGCAGCCGGCGGTCCTCACTCCACGAGTAGTTTGCGGCGAAACCCGCGGGCAACCGCAGCGGCATGTCGCGGCGAAGGGCGTCGGGCAGTTCTCCGCCGTCGGCGGCGAAGGCCGGTTCGCGGAACGGCTGCGAACTGTCCAACACCGCCAGCGTGCCCGGCGGCGCCGGGTCCTCGGCCCCCAGGAGTGCATATTCCAGCGGCAGCCGCCCCAGCGCCCGCTCGTACTTCACCAGCTCGCCCAGGTCCTTGCCCATGCGGACGGCAAGCCGCGGGCGGGCAAACGGCTTTGACCAATCGACCTCGCGGCGGACCTGCTCAAAGACGACCCGTTCATCTTCGACAACTCGCTCCTCCCAACTCAGTTGGATCGGGTTGCGATAGCTCAGGCCGGTGTAGAACTCGCAGCGGATCCGTTCCCGATATCCGTCGGTCTGGGAAGCGGCGTTCATGTAGCCCCAGAAAACGCCTTCGCCCAGGAAGATATCGCCCATCAGGCCGATCTTCAGTTGTACTCCCATGTGCTCCACCGGCAGCTTGTCGATCATGTAGGTTCGCATGCCGCCCAGGAGCGGCTTCCAGCCTTCGCGGCGATAATAGTTGGCGTCGCGGGGATACGGCTTGGGGTTCAGGTGCGGCTCGCAAAGAAACAAGTGCTTGGGGTCGTTGGCGCGCATGAAATCGTGGACCGCGTTGACGAACGTCTTGCCGCAGGCCACATCGCCTTCACCGGCCGCGGTGTAGCTTGAGAGGCCGT
>JBEKCP010000119.1:0-11415 GCA_050014815.1 Thermoguttaceae bacterium
GCACTTGACCGCGGGCGGCGGGGCCCGGCTGGTCAGCAAACCGATGCCGGGCTTCCCCATGCCCTCCTTCCAGTATCATTTCGTCGTCCTGGCGCGACGGCCCCAGCGGTACGATTACCTCGACAAGGGCCTGGACTGCATTCGCCCCCGGCCGTCGATGGATGGAGAGACGCACGAGGCTTTCTACCGCATATCGCGGATGAGACCCAAGGGGCGGCCGGAGCTGCCCTCCCACGCACTCTACTGGACGAGCATCGCTTATGTCCTCTGGGACGATTTTGATCCGGGCCTCCTGGAGCTGGAGCAGCAGCAGGCCATGCTCGACTGGCTGCACTGGGGCGGACAACTGATCGTGAGCGGCCCCGATACGCTGGAGACCCTGCAAGGCAGCTTCCTTGGGCCTTATCTGCCGGCCGTTTCGGCCGGCACGCGGGAAATCTCGCGGGAAGACATGGCGGAGTTGGCCCGCTGGTCCGGCAAGTTGCAGGTGGCGCCCCGCCCGTTGCGGCCTTGGACGGGCGTCAAGCTCCGGAAGCAGCCGAAGGCCGATTTCGTCCCGGGCACCGGCCAACTGCTGGTCGAGCGGCCCGTCGGCCGGGGCCGCATCGTCGCCTCGGCATTCCGCCTGACCGGCGCCGAGCTGGTCCGCTGGCCGGGGCTCGATTCGCTGTTCAATGCCTGTCTAATGGCCCAGCCGGCGGATTGGGAGCCACGTAGGAAGGTCCGCGATGTCGATATGAGGAGTCCCCGCGAGCTTTGGAATGCCGTGGCGAACACTAAGGTCCGCTACTTTTCCAGGGATGCAGGGGTCTCACAGGACGTATTCGGGCGGGAAGGAACCCTCCCGCCGCCCGAGGATTCGTCGCCATACTTCAAAATCACCGACGGCGTCCGTGAACTGGCCGACCCGCGGACCGCATGGAACGGTCCGGGAGTGGCAGCGTGGAACGATTTCAGCCCGGTGGCCGGGACTGCCCGCCGGGCCCTCATCGACGCGGCGGGGATCAAGGTGCCGGCCCGAGCGTTCGTCCTCTGGGTCATCGCCGGCTACCTGCTGGTGCTCGTGCCGGCCAACTGGGCCATCTTCCGGTTTCTGGGGCGGGTCGAGTGGGCATGGGCCGCCGCACCACTGATCGCCATCGCCGGCACCGCCGTGGTGATCCGGCAGGCGGAATTGAATATCGGATTCGTCCGCTCCCACAACGAGATCGCCGTGGCGGAGATTCAGGCCGGCTATCCGCGGGCCCACGTCACCCGCTATACGGCGCTCTATACCTCGCTGGCCACGACGTACCAGTGCGAGCTCGACGATCCCGGCGGCCAGGCCCTGCCCTTCCCCAAGGTCGGTCGGCAAGAGGAATTCCGAATGCCGCCCTGGGCGTCGCGGCAGCAGTTGGTATGCCGGCGGGGCGAAAAGACGCAGGTCTCCGGGTTCGCCGTGCCCTCCAATGCAATTGATTTCATACATAGCGAGGAAATGGTTGCCCTGGACGGCACGATTTCGCTTGCCCGCGATGACGACGCGACCCTCCGCGTGTTCAACCGAACGCCCTGGACGCTCAGGGCGATCTCGGTGGTGCGGCGGACGGCAGCCGGAGGGCGGGAGGTCTTCCGGGTGGAGAGGCTTGGGCCGCAGGCGAGCGTCCGGCTGGAGTTTCACCTGGAGCCGGACGGCGCCGATTCGCCGAAAGCCCCGCCTTTGCAAGGCGGGGGTCCTGCCGGCGACAGGGAATCTTCCGGCCAGCCTTCCGGCGAGCTGGATTGCCGCGAGTTGATCGACCTGGCCGTCCGGCAGGATCTGGGGCCGGGCCAGGTCCGCCTGGCGGCGATGCTGGACGAAGGGCTGCCCGTATTGCAGATCCGGCCCGCCGCCTCGCAGGTCCGCCAGGCGGTCGTGGTCGTGGCCCACCTGGACGACGGCTTCGGGCGGACGCCCCGGCCGGACGCCAATTTGAGGGAAGATGCCAAGGGCGCCCCATGATTGAACTGATCAACTTTTCTCGTTCCCACGCTCCGCGTGGGAACGCACTTGGCGGCCGCTCCCGCGGCCCTTCCATTTCGTGCGTCAGCATGGTCGTACAGGCGCCTGTTCGGGGACGCGGAGCGTCCGCTCAGTCCGTTCCCACGGAGGACCGTGGGAACGAGAGAGATTTCGGCAAACCCCATGATTGAACTGATCAACTTCACGAAGCGATACGGCGACCTGCTGGCCGTCGACTGCCTGAACCTGAAGATCGCCGCGGGCGAGATGTTCGGATTCATCGGGCCCAACGGCGCCGGCAAGAGCACGACGATCCGTTTCCTGGCCACGCTGCTCAAGGCCACCGGCGGCGAGGGGATCGTCAACGGGCACCGCGTTAGTCGCGACCCGCTGGGCGTCCGCCGCAGCGTCGGCTATATGCCCGACAGCTTCGGCGTCTACGACGGCATGAAGGTCTGGGAGTTCCTGGACTTCTTCGCCGTTGCGTACCAGCTCCCGCGGGGCCGCCGCCGCCAGGTGCTCGCGGATGTGATGGACCTGCTGGACCTGACCGGAAAGCGGGACGCCTTCGTCAACGGCCTGTCGCGGGGTATGAAGCAGCGGCTCTGCCTGGCCAAGACGCTCGTACACGATCCGCCCGTGCTGATCCTCGACGAGCCCACCAGCGGCCTGGATCCCCGCGCCCGGGTCGAGGCGAAGGCCCTGTTCAAGGAGCTCCGCCGGATGGGCAAGACGATCCTCATATCGAGCCACATCCTGGCCGAGCTGGCCGACTGCTGCACGTCGATCGGGATCATCGAGCGGGGGAAGCTCCTGATGACCGGGCCGATCGACGACGTTTACCGCCGGCTCCGCCGCAACCGCATCGTGCGGATCCGGTTCCTCGAGAAGATGGAGGCAGGGCTGGCCATCCTACGGAGTTGCCCGGAAACCCGCGACGTGCGGGTCGAGAACGAGCACGTGACGGTCGAGCTGGCCGCCGGCGACGAGGCCCTGGCCCGGCTGCTGGAAGAACTGCTGGCCGGCGGGGTCCGAATGACGTCCTTCGCCGAGCAGGAGCCGACGCTCGAAGACGTGTTCATGCTGGTTACGAAAGGGGCCGTGGCGTGAAACATTTTGGATTTTAGATTTTGGATTTTGGATTTGTTTGGGATTTGAGATTTGTGATTTGAGATTTCCCTCCTCATGTACCTCCTCGATAACCCGGTCCTGCAACGCGAGCTCCTGGTCAATCTCCGCATGACGCGGGCGATGGTCCTCTTGGGGATCTACATCGCCATGCTGGGCGCGGTGGTCTACGTGGCATGGCCGAGCCAGGCGAGGATCGATCTGACCCGGCCGTCCGAAGAGGCCGCGCAACTGGTGGGTATGTTCTTCCTCGGGCAGTACGTGCTGACGACCCTGCTGGTGCCGGCCTTTGCGGCGGGCACGATCACCGGAGAAAAGGAGCGGCGGACCTACGAGATGCTGTTGGCCAGCCCCATGCGGCCCGGCGCCATCCTGGCCGGCAAGCTGCTGGCCGCCCTGGGACACCTGGGGGTGATGGTCTTCGCTTCGCTGCCGATCGTCATGTTGTGCCTGCCGCTGGGCGGGGTGTCGCCCTACGAGGTGCTGGCGACCTATGCCGCCATGGCGGCCTCGGTCGCCCTGTTCGGCATCATCTCGGTGGCGGCCAGCAGCTACTTTACCCGGACCGTCGCCGCCACCACGGTTTCCTATCTCGTCATCCTGCCGTTGGCGATGGTGGGCGTGCTGTTCTATGCGGCGACGTCCGGGCTGGTGCGGCTGGTGATGGTCGGCATGCTGTATCCCGCCGGCTGCCTGGCGGCGGGCGGGGTGCTGATGGCCGCCGCCAGTCGCAGGCTGCTGCACCCGCCCGACGTCGGCGCCGAGGCCGCCGACGTGGTCGATCCGCTGCGGGAGCAGCACTCGGCGGTGGGCATGGTGATCCACAGCGGCCGGTTCCCCGACCGGCTCTTCGCCCCGCCCAAGCGGACCGACCTCATGGCCGATCGCGTCAATCCGATCTACGACAAGGAAATGCGGAGCGAGCTGTTCGGCCAGGGGACGTTGATGCTCCGGCTGGTGATCCAACTGAGCATGTTCCTGGCCCTGCCGATCATGGCCGCCTGCCTCTACTACCGGGTCCAATGGGTCCCGTGGTACGTCTGCTACGTCGTCGTCTTCAACCTCCTGGTCGGACCGGTCTTCTCCGCCGGCAGCATGACCGGCGAGCGGGAGCGCCGGACCCTGGAACTCCTGTTGACCACCACCGTGTCGCCCTGGCAGATCCTCGTCGGGAAGCTGAAGGCGGGCATGCGGGTGGCGGCCGTGCTGACGAGCTTCCTCGTCTGGCCCATCATCCTGGCGTGGCTCATGGAGCCGTGGACGTACTGGTACGATACGCCCACTTTTGCCGGCTACCTGGTGATTATCCTGTTGGTTTGCCTGACCACGAGCACGGTCGCCATGTTCTGCTCCGTGGTCCTGCCGCGGACGTCGGTGAGCATGATGACGGCCTACTGCGTGCTCTTGATGCTGTTTGCGGCGCCGGTGGCGGCATGGCTGTTCGGGCTGGCGTTTTCGCCGGCCGTGCAGGCGGTGGTCGCCGGATCGCCTGCGGGCACAGCGGCCGGGGGCCGTCCTCTCGCGTGGCTCCAGTGGTGTACGTCGGTCAGTCCGCCGGCTGCGATCTTCAGCCTGCCCCTTACGCTGGGCCAGGTCGAAGCCCAGCAGCCCGGGGCCGGCGTCTTCTACCCGCAGGCCGCCAAGATATTCGTCCTCTTCTACAGTCTCTTGGACGCGGTCCTCTTGGGCACCATGCTCTGGATGTTCAGGCGCCGCTGGCGGGTCTGGGCATAAGACGGGGTGGCAGCCCGTAGGTCCCGCTTGCCGAGCGGGACTCCGTTTCGCAAAGTCCCGCTCGGCAGGTAGGTCCCGCTTGCCGAGCGGGACTCGGTTTCGCAAAGTCCCGCTCGGCAAGCGGGACCTACACCCGAACCATGCCCGAGATTCGCGCCTTAGCGGAACTGGTATCCGAAGAAGATCAAGAACGCCCCGATCCCCAACGCCAAGATTCGGGTCACGGCGCCATTTTACGGTGCTGCCGCTTGAAAGGCCAGGGGGGAAACGGTTACAATGGAGCGTTGTATCCCTGCACCCCGCACGAGGTTGCGTATTGTGGCAGACGCCAAAGAGCGCTCCGAGGCGAGCGCGGCCGACAACTTGGGGCTCCGGCGGGCATTGGCCGCCGCGCGAGTCGCCGAAGAGAACCGCGGCCGCGACGTCGTTGTCCTCGACCTCCGCGAGATGACCTCCCTCTTCGATTACTTCGTCGTTGCCAGCGGGACCAGCCATCGCCAATTGCACGCGATGAGCGAGGAAATCGACCGCGTCCTCCAAACCGAACTCGGCGATCGCCGCCTCGGACTCGAAGGATACCAGGAGAGTCGCTGGATCCTGATGGACTACGGCGACCTCGTGGTCCACCTGTTCGAGCCCGAGCTGCGGGCATATTACGCGATCGAGGATCTCTGGGGGCAGGCCAAGCGGGTCCCGCGGGAAGCGGCCCAGTGACCCGGCGAACCTGTCGATTCGTGCGGGCCGGGCAACGTAGCGACGGATGAACTACACATGACTTGCCGCGCGGTCTTGTTCGACCTGGACGGGACGCTGCTGGATACCATCGAGGACATCGGCGATGCGGCCAACGCCGCCCTGCGGCAGTTGGGGTTCCCCGAGCATCCCCTCGAGACGTACCGGGTGGCAGTCGGCGACGGCATGGAGGTGCTGGCCCGGCGGGTCTTGCCCCCCGAATGCCGCGAGGCTGCGGACGTGGCCCGCTATGTCGCCATGGTGCGAAAGGAGTATGCGACCCGCTGGGCAGGGAAGACCCGGCCGTTCGACGGCATCCCGGAGCTGTTGGACGAACTGACGGCCCGGGGCATCCCGATCGCCGTCCTGTCGAACAAGCCGGAGGAGTTCACGCGGCTGTGTGTCGAGCACTTGCTGCCGCGATGGCGGTTCGGGGCCGTCGTGGGCCAAAGTGCCCGGCTGCCGACGAAGCCCGATCCGGCGGGCGCCCTCCAGATCGCCGCGCAACTGGGATGTGTCCCGGCCGAAGTCCTGTACCTGGGCGACACGAACACGGACATGCGAACGGCGGTCGCGGCCGGCATGTTTCCCGCCGGCGCCCTCTGGGGCTACCGGAGCCGCGACGAACTCCTCGCCCACGGGGCGAAGGCCCTCGTGGAACGGCCCCGCGACCTGCTCGGGCTGCTGGACGCCGTGCCGCGGTGCCCCGGCCGCTAAACGCACTCAATTCGCCAGCGGCTCCGCGGCATCCTCGTCCTCCTCCCCCTTCACACCCTTCTCACCCTTCACACCTTTCTCACTCTTCACACCTTTCACACCTTTCGCGGCCGACGGCCGCTTGCTCTTTCCTCTTAACGGCTGGCTCAGGGTGACCTCGATATCGCTGGCCTGACACAGGGATTTGCCATGGACGGCCTTGCCATGCGCCACGACGCTGCTGCCCGGCATGACGAGCGTGAGATCGGGCAACGACACGCTGATGGCTGCCAGATCCGCCAGTTCGCATTTGATCGTGCGTTTGTCGGCCTTGACCGTCAGCTTATTTTCGTCGCGGGCCGTGATTCGGCCGACGATCTTCGATCCGACGTGCGTCAAGACGCCCCGCCGGCCGCCGTGTTTCCCCTTCTTCTTGCCGGCCGGGTCGGGGGCTTTGGGGGCAGGCGGAGGAAACACCCCGTACTTGTCTTCCCCGGGCGGCGCGGTGACACTCAGCTCCGTGACCTTGTCCTTCGCCACGTCTTCCGGGTCGAGATCGGCATACAGCTCGACGGACTGCCCGGCCTTGAGAAAACTGACCTCGGCCTTGCCCTGAACGAGCACCTTGGCGGCCGGCTGGACGCCTACCAGCCACTCCTGCGGTTTCTTCGTGGCCGTAACCCGCAACTCGCCGGGGGCGATGGCCCCGATCGTTCCCTGGATCGTCACGTCCTCTACCTTGTCCTGGGTTTGCGGCTTGTGCCCCGGGGGCGCGGCACGATTCCCCTTTGCATGGGCCGGGATCCCTGCAAGACACAGAATCACCACCGAGATTGAAAAATCGCGCGGCGACATGGCAGCCTCCTAACGGTTCCTTGAACACTCCTCCCTTAGAACCCCCTCCGGCCGGAAAAGTTCCGGCGGGCAAGGGGGCCGTGGCACTCAGTTGCAATGCTAACTCCCGTAGTCATAATAGCCTGACGCGCCCGCGAGGGCCAGTCGGACCTCCAGCAGGTCTTTGCGTGCATCCGCCGCTTTATAGCTCGAAGCCATGCCGTTCTCGCAAGGGCGTGCCACCCAACGCTGGCCTCGGCAGGACTGCCCCCCTACAATTCACGAGAGATTAGCTGGGCAGGAAAGAGGGTGGTAGGATCTAAGTAACCGGGCGGGAAAGGCCCCATGCTTGCCGTCGAACACAACGAATCGGCCGCGACGCTGGCCAGGTACGTGCCCAACGTGATCCTCGAGCGGCTGGCCCGGGATCCCAGGCCGCCCACCGAGCCGTTGGCGGAGAAGTTTACCGGGGCGGTGCTGATTGCCGACATCTCGGGGTTCACCGCGATGACCGAGGCCCTGGCCAAGCGCGGTCCGCTGGGGGCGGAACTGCTCAACAACATCCTGAACGACTTCTTCGGCCGGGCGATCGACCTGATCCTGGCGCACGGCGGCGACGTGGTCCGCTTCGCCGGCGACGCCCTGCTGGCCACCTGGCCCGCCGCTTCGGCCGGCGCCCTGCCGGCCGCGACTCTCCGCGCCGTTGATTGCGCATTGGCGCTGCAAGCCGCGCTGGACGACTATCGCGGCCGCGAAGACATGCGGCTCTCGCTCAAGACCGGCGTGGGGGCGGGCGAGTTCGTCGTCCTGCACATCGGGGGCGTCCAGGATCGCTGGGAATTCCTCGTTTCCGGGCCTGCGTTCGTCCAGGCCTTCGCCGCGCTGGAGAAGGCCGCCCCGGGACAAGTGGTGGCCTCGATGCGGGCATGGTCGCACGTCCAGGCCCGCGCCAAGGGCCGGCAATTGCCGATGGGTTCCGTGCTCGTCGAGGCGGCGGGGGAAGAAGGGGACAGGGGTCAGGGGTCAGGGGACAGGGGCGAGGGATCAGGGGACAGGGGTCAGGGGTCAGGGGACAGGGGCGAGGGGGTAGGAGTCAGGTTCCATTTGCCCGAAGCAACTGTCCCCTGTCCCCTGACCCCCCGGACGCAGTCCGGGGGCTTTCACCCCTGTCCTCTGACCCCTGTCCCCTCTTCCCTGCCCGGAACGATGGCGGCGGCCCTGGAATGCTACATTCCGGCGGCGGTCACGTCGCGGCTTTCCGCCGGCCAGGAGAACTGGCTGGGGGAACTCCGCGTGGTGAGCGTGCTGTTTGTGAACCTGCCGGAGTTGAACCACGCCACGCCGCTGGACCGCGCGCAGCAGATCATGCGATCGCTGCAACAGGAGATCGACCGCTTCGAAGGCAGCATCAACAAGCTGAACGTGGACGACAAGGGGACCTCGCTGGTAGCGGCGATGGGCCTGCCCCCGCTGGCCCACGAGGACGACGCCAAGCGGGCCGTCCAGGCCGCCATGTCCGTTCAGCGCAAGCTGTGCGAGATGGGGCTCCGCAGTTCCGTCGGCATTTCCACCGGCCGGGTGTTCTGCGGCTCGATCGGCAGCGAGCGCCGCCGGGAGTACACGCTGCTGGGCGACGCGGTGAATATCTCCGCGCGGCTGATGCAGGCGGCCCTGGGCGACATCCTCTGCGACGAGGCCACCTTCCACATGGCCCGCGCGCGGGTCGAGTTCGAGCGGATCTCGGACATCGTGGTCAAGGGCCGCGAGGGGACGGTCGCCGTCTACCGCCCGTCGGACGGCAAGTGCCCGACGATCGCTTCCAAGAGCGAGCTGATCGGCCGCCGGCAGGAGCAGGAGATTGCCCAGCGGCACCTTCAAGGGCTTGCGGCGGGGGCGGAAACGGCCGTGATCATCCTGGAAGGCGAGGCGGGGCTCGGGAAATCGCGACTGGTGGCCGCGATCCTGGCCAAGGCCCGCGCCTTCGGCGTGACCTGCCTCGTCGGGGCGGGCGATTCGGTGGAAGCCGCGACGCTGTATTACGCTTGGCGCCCGATCTTCCACCAATTGCTGGGCCTGGACGCGGCCGGGGATGCCGGGGCATCCCCGGAGGAGCGCCGCCGCCACATCCTGGCCCAACTGGAAAGCGATGCCGAGCTTTCACGGCTTGCGCCGTTGTTGGAAGCCGTCGTGCCGTGCGGCCTGGCTGACAATGAGATTACCGGCAGCATGGTCGGGCAGGTCCGCGGCGACAACACGCGGGCCCTGCTGCTGCGGCTGCTGGCCCTGGCCGCCGCGCGATCGCCGACGCTGGTCGTCCTGGAAGACGCCCATTGGCAGGATTCCGCCTCCTGGGCCCTGGCATCGCTGGCCAGCCGGCAGATACCGTCGATGCTGCTCCTGGTGTCCACTCGCCCTTTCACGCGGAACAGCCCCGCGGACTTTACCCATCTGCTTGCCGGGCCGCGGACGACGCACTTGCGGCTCGACCGGCTCACGCTCGAAGATACGGCCCAGTTGGTCGCGCGATGCCTGGAGGTCGCCGCGGTGCCCCCAGCCCTGGCGTCGCTGATTTTCGAGAAGGCGGACGGGAATCCGCTGTTCGCCGAGGAGCTGGCCTACGCGATGCGCGACGCCGGCCTGTTGCGGATCGACGGGTCCGAGTGCCGCCTGGCCGCGAGTCTGCCCGACTGGAACCAACTCGGGTTTCCCGATACCCTGCACGGCGTCATCGCGAGCCGGATCGACCGGCTGGCGACGCCCGAGCAACTGGCCGTCAAGGTGGCCAGCGTCATCGGGCATCATTTCCGTTTCCGCGCCCTGCACGACAACTACCCGCTGGAAGGAGAGAAGCCGAGACTCCGAGGGCATCTCGCCGCGGTCCAGCGGGCCGAGCTCATCGGGCTGGAGGCGCCGGAGCCCGAAGCCAGTTATCTTTTCCGGCACGTCATCATGCAACAGGTGGCGTACGACCTGCTGCCCTTCCGGCAGCGCCAGCAATTGCACCGCACCATCGCCGAGTGGTACCAGCGGTCGTATGCCGACAATCTCGCCCCGCACTACCCGTTCCTGGCACACCATTGGCGACACGCGGGCGAGCCTGCCAGGGCCGTCGATTACTTGGAAAAGGCGGGCGAGTTGTCGCTCCGCAGCGGCGGATACAGCGAAGCGGCCGGCTTCTTCGCCGAGGCCCTCAGGCTCGACGGCGAGGTCGGCCTGGCCACCGGCGACTTCCGGCGGGCCCGCTGGAAACGGCAATTGGGCGAGGCCTATCTCGGCCTGGGAAGGCTCCAGGAGAGCCGCCGGCACCTGGAGGAGGCGATCGGACTGCTCCGGCGGCCCGCCCCCTTGACCCGCATCGGGCGGCAGATCTACTTTCTCGGCCACGCCGCGCGGCAATTCCTGCACCGCGTGTTCGGCCGGCGGGTCGCAGCGCCCGTCGCCCCCAGCGCGAAGATCGACACGGACCTCGAGGCCGCCCGCGCGTACGAGCGGCTCGCGGAGATCTACTACCTTTCCGGCGAGACGGCGCCGCTACTGCACGCGATGTTTGCCACGCTCCAGTTGACGGAAAGGGCCGGCCCGTCGCCGGAGCTGGCGCGGGCCTACGCGAGCAACTCCTTCACCGCCAGGCTGCTGCGGCTCCACGGCCTGGCCCGGGGCTACGCCCGCGATGCCCTGGCGACCGCCCAACTCATTGCCGATCCGATCGCGACGGCCTGGGTCTGGGGGGCGGCCGGCATCAGCGCCATCGGCATGGGCGAGGCCGCCGAGGCCCAGCCCGCCCTGCAAAACGCGATCGAGATTTATCACCGGCTCGGCGACTGGCAGCACTGGGGCGAGTGCATGGCCATGCTCGCCCAGGCGTGCTACGTCGCGGGCGACTTTCCCCGCGGCCACGAGCTGTGGAGCGAGACTTACGCGATGGCCCGAAACCGGGGAGACCGGCTCCAACAGGCCTGGGGGCTCAACGGCCAGGCCGAAGGAATCCTGCGGATCGGCCGGCCGGAGCAGGTCGAAGAGGCCGTCGCGCTCCTGTCGGCGGCGATCGGGCTGTTCACCGAGAATATCGACAAGGTCTCGGTCCTCGGATCGTACGGGTTCCTGGCCGTGGCCCAGCTCCGCCGCGGCGACCGCCAGGCCGCCTGGGAGGCCGCCGAGAACGGCATCCGGTTCATCGAGGGCATCCGCTCGCCCGCATCCTATTACATGCTGGGCGGCTATAGCGGCGTGGCCGCTACGTACCTCGACCTCTGGGAGGCCGGCTATAAGAGCAACGGCCAGGACGTGGCGGCGCGGGCGCGGCAGGCATG